>JAVZNR010000022.1 GCA_038882715.1 Candidatus Bathyarchaeia archaeon | reverse complement strand
ACATATTTTTAAGGGATTTTAAACTAATATGTCTTTTAGGAGCGCTTTGTGATGCGCGCTAGCACAAATAAGCTCACCGCATTTGACGATTTGGAGAAAATGATAATTAATAATGGATTCTGCACGCTTTGTGGAGCCTGTGAAGCAGCATGCCCAATACATGCGATCCGCGTTGAAAGTGATAAACCCCGAAGGCTATATAATTGCGCTGAATACCTGGATTCTTGTCCAATATGCTATAATATATGTCCGCATACCGAAGCCTTAATTCATGAGGCGGCAAGCTTCCTCTTGGATACACCGTATAGAAGGGAGAGCATCGGAGGCTATAGGCGGATAGTTCTCGCTAGATCTTCTAACCCAACATTAAGGAAGGCTACAAAAGGTGGTGGAGTCGTGAGCGCTCTACTAAATTTTGCGATGGACAGGGGGATAATTGATAGCGCAGTAATATCTGAAGCTACTCCCAGCACCCCAATAAAAGTTAAACCAGCGATAAGACTCGTGCCGGATGACGTTCTTTCAGCCGTCGAGATAAAAGTTGTTCCATCAGCCGTAGCCGAAGCTTACGGACGGGCTGTCTTCGAATACGGGAAATCCCATGTAGCCTTCGTTGGAACTCCATGCCATGTTCTCGCATTACGTGAGCTCGAGGCATGGCAGCATAAGGTAGCGAGCAGCTTAAAGCTGATTATAGGTCTCTTCTGCCTATGGACCTTCTCGCTTGGATCGCTGCTGGAATATCTTTTCCAAGAGCGTGGCATTACCCTTGGCAGCATTAAGCACGTTGATTTATCACCCGACTATTATATATTGTCTTTGGAGAGCGGTGAAGCACGTATTCCGTTATCGGAGGTGAAGGGTCACATAATAAATAGGTGTAGGACTTGCGCTGATTTCACATCCGAGTTTGCTGATCTGAGCGTAGGCGGAGCCACCCCTCTTGAGGGTTGGTCAACAGTTATATTGAGGACGGAGAGTGGTGAAAGTATCTTTAACGAAGCAGTTAAAGAGGGAGCCATTGAGGTAAGAAGAATGGAGCCGGAAGTCTTCGCGCATATAGTTCAATTAGCGTCATATAAGCAGGACTCAGCATTCAAAGAAATCAGAGAGTTGTCTAGGAAGGGGCTTCCAGTTCCAGGAGCTATGAAGATCTCGGAGAAGCTTGTCTCAGGAAGGGTTAATGAGCTCAAGAATATAAGGGTTGAAGAGATAATGACGAGGGACGTTATATCGTTGAATGGCAATTTAACCGTTAGCGAGCTACTCGATAAAATCATTGAGCACCACCATATAGGCTACCCCGTCATAGATGATGCGAATAAGCTAATTGGCATCGTAACACTTCAGGACGCTATGAAGGTTCCAAAGGAGAAGCGTGGAAGCATACGGATAAAGGAAATATGCTCAAAAGACTTGGTAACAGTATTCCCAGATGACAGTGTAGCAGACGCCCTAGAAAAAATGGGCGCTCATAACATAGGGAGACTTTTAGTCGTCGATAAGAAAAACAAGAGCATATTGCTGGGGATAGTGACAAGGAGCGATATTCTACGCGAGCTAACCAAGTTATACTATTCTGGGAAAAGCGAATAGAGAGAAGGTTCCATTTAACGTATGAAGTGATACTAGTCATAAGTTTACTGCTACCTTAAGCGAAAACCTTAAAGGTTTAGGCTTCTTATTCAATTTCCAGTCATGTCCCCATTTAGGGGGCATCCCAGCACGTCGAGGGCTAGGTGCGTAACTCACAATCTCTGTTTGCGTTGCGCTTCTCTCGGGCTTGGGTGCTGCAGCCGCTGCCGCCCATTCATCCTGGCTGAAGACCTACGCTTACTCCTAAAAAACTATTCTACGGAGGAGGTAAAGGCGATCGTTGAGGTGGGCTTAATCCCCGCGATGTACCTTCATCATCTCCTGGATCCGGAGATGAATCAAATATACTATTTTTGGGAGAACGCATATTATCGCCTGCAAACGAGATTTCTTAAGGGTTCATGCGTTGCCCTGGTACCCGGTAAAGGCTGCGGTCTAGGAAATAGTAGACCTCTGATCTGTAGGGTCTGGCCGTTCTGGTGGAAGAGCGGTTCAAACCCCTCTAGAGACAACTTCCTAATAGAGATTAACGGTGACTGCACGATGGCAACCCTATGGAGCATGAGCCCAGGGGAAATTTTGAGGGAATTCAGATACTCAGAAAACGAGCTCAGAAAAGATCTCCTAACTATGAGCAAAGCCCTCAAAGAGCATGGAGAAATCCTGAAAGAAGCCGCGAAGAGAAGGATACCACCCAATGAGCTGCTAAACTGGATCCTCAACGCCATTTAAGAGTTCTTTTTCATAGCGCCGTTAACAAATCTTACTTTTAAAACCAATAGATTTAAGATCTCTTTAACGTTTTAAGCGTTTCCACAGTATTTATAAGGGCTTTGCCCACGCACTAAGCACATAAAATATAAAAAAGTCCCGGTCGACAGAGTATAACAATATGCATGGTTAAATATGAATTTTGTTCCAGAAAAACCATGCTAAGCTAGTGAATATTCGCGTAATGGAATGGCTTAAATACTCTTTTCACGCTCACGCTTTTAGCGAGGTGGAAGACGTATGTCTAGGTTTGATAGGGAGTGGTCCGAGTATAAGACTGGGATTACGGCTGCTTTGAGGCCTGGTCCTCCGCTTAGGCATAAGATTGAGTTAGCTGCTAGGCGTATTGAGGCTCAGATCCAGTATCTGAATGGTGCTATAAGCCTCCTAACGCAGAGGGATAAGGCTTTATTCCAGAAGGTTGTTGACGCCTACTCTAAGCACGACATGAAGAGGGCTAATGTTTACGCTAATGAGCTCGCTGAGATTAGGAAGATGGCTAACTTCATGATGAACGCGGAGCTAGCACTTGAAAGGGTTGCCTTAAGGCTTAAAACCGTGACAGAGGTTGGAAACGTTGCCGCAGTCCTAGCGCCAGTAAGCCGAGTCCTGCAGAGCGTCCGCACTGGCATAGCTGGAGTATTCCCGGCTGCTGAGCGTGAGCTAGGCGAGATAACGACGCTGTTGGATGAGATAATGATTGAGGCAAGCCAGGCTGTGGGGATGACACCGGACTTCGAGGCTGCAAGCGAAGAAGCCCAAAAGATCCTCAACGAAGCAGCCATAGTCGCAGAGACAAGAATGAAGGAGAAGTTCCCAGAGCTACCGGCGCTGAAGATGCCGGAAGAAGAGGGAGTCGCGCAGCCAAAATAAACCTAAAATTTCTCCCCAATTTTCTTCTTTTTTGTTGCCTAGCTAAGGCTGAGCTAGGTAGCGCCTCGGTTTGGGTTATATGTGGTGGCTCGGCTTCCTCCTTCACGAGATGGCTTTCGGCCTTCTCTCAGTATTTATCCCCCTATATATGGTGGCTCTCGGTGGCTCGCTTACGCAGGTAGGCATAATGAGCTTAGCAGCGATTCTCCTATCTATCCCGGCTTCTCTTTTATGGGGCTACCTATATGATGAGAGCCGACGCTATAAACCATACATCCTCCTATCTTTCCTCACGCTAGCAATCCTCCTGTACACTTTAACGCTAATTGAAGATATCGGCTTGTTAATCGCTCTATATGCTATAATGGCTTTCTTTCACATGGCTCATGAGCCGCCGAAGAATGTGTTGATTGCGGAAAACTACATGCGAAGATACTGGAAGAGGGCATACGCCCTCTATGAATGTATAACTGAAGTTAGCTGGCTCATTGGGATGCTAGTCGGATTCTACTTATCAGCCCAAGGATTCTCCGCATCACATACTTTATTAGATTGCAGCATATTGAATTTAATAGCGTTTATCCTCTCAATATTTCTCATAAAAGACCCAGTGCTAATCTTTGAGAGAAGTCTAGTTAAAATTGAGAGAAGCATAAAAAGCGCGTATAAGGGACTTATTGCAGCCCTAAGAGCTACGAGTAATACAGGCCACATTAATATTATGGTGGAGAGTCCGAAAGAGTTCTATCTCGGGCTTATCGCCTTCTTCATGGCGACAAGAATCCTTTTCACGCCGCTGCCAATCTTCCTCTCCAAAGATCTAGCCCTTCAAGAAAGTATGGTTTATGCGCTCTTCTGCATAAACTCGGCTGGAGGTGTTATTGGCTATTTCCTAGCCGATAAGATAAGCCTAAATCGAGCAACCCTACACAGGGTTGCTGCCCTACGATGCATTCTCACCCTCCTATTAATCGTTGCTGGAGCCGGGCAAGAATACCGCATAATGCTTACAGCGATAACGTTATTCCTTTTGGGACTTGCTTACGCCATCTTCCACATTCTATCTTTATCTCTATCAATGGAAGTGCTTCCCGAGGGAATGGCGGGAATATTTAATGTGACAGAATGTTTAGGTGAGGCGTTAGGCTCATTCATAGGGCCACTAATAGCCGAGAAACTCGGTTTCACATACCTCTTCCTAGGAGCAAGCCTAACCTTCCTCATCTCGTACATAACCCTTAAGGTAGCGACATAAAGTCTTCCTTATAGAAAATTAAAGCGAGTTATTAACTTCTCTTATCAAAGGGGGTTAGCCGCATACCTGCTCAGAAAAACACATGATCTGCGTTTTATGGTTTAGGTTTAGGGTTCTTATCTTCTTGCTGCTTTAGTTGTTCTTGAATGATTATGCCCAGTTTCCTCAGTATTTTCAATGCTGTTCTCTCAATGTCTACCAGTATGAAGATCGCTGTTATAACTATGCCTATTGCTACCGAGAATATCCATGTTCTTCTTCCGAATATCTCCCTGACAAACGGAGATATTGCATAGCCTACGTATGCTGAAGGTACGGTTATTATCAGTTTGCCCATGAGGTAAGTTATGGCGAACCAAACTATGTTTAATTGACTTAATCCCATGGGTATGACGATCCATTCGTCAGGTATTGGCGTTGCAGCCGCAACAATATTCATAATGTACATTGTTAACCTGCCATACCTCCCTACGCTTCTTTTCCTACATCTCCTTTTATCTACGATTCTGCCTACGCCATAGGAGACCGCGAAATGCACTACTTTAGCTGCTGTCGCACCAAGTGCAACAGACAATCCTATAGTTAGTCTGTCCATGCCCGGAAAGCTCATAGCTATAAGCATCGCTTCCAGAGCATTCGAAGGTGAAACAAATGGAACTAGGCTAACAACAAACGTGAAAACGAATACCCCTAAAAACCCAAAAGCGCTTACAAGCCCATAGTAATCTGAAAAGTCCACATCATATTATATTGATCTTTCCTTTTTAAGCATTATCAACTTTATATGTGAAACCAGTTAATAGCGGATCTTGAACACAGTTGAAAATAAAAACGTTATAGTTCTCATAAATTTTGAAAAGTACATTAGTGTTTTTGGTTAACCTGATTCCATAACCAGCCCTCTCGACAGCTTCAACGTATATGTTCCGGCAAGCGGGAGCGTTTCGCATATAAGCCTATGCTCCTGTATTTAAGGTAGATGACAACCTAGCTTATCGTGCTAAGCGCTTGGTTTAATTCTTTAGGCGTCATTTCTGGGAGAACAAATCTCTCCCTGCTTTAGTCATGGAGAGTACGCAAAAATGGCAAGTTTCAGAGGATCCAAAGTTAAAGCTATAACTGCTCTTATCATAGCAGTATTTATGCAAAAATTTATGTGCGGAACAACAGAGAATTTTTGAATAGAGGGATTAGATTTGATTAAAAGAATTTTGGTGGCGATCGATGGTTCTGAACATGCCTATAAGGCTTTAGATTTCGCGCTTGATCTTGCTGAAAAATATTCTGCGGCTGTTACAATAATAAATGTTTTTCAAGCGCCAATGATTCCTATAGTTCCTCCGGTCGGCTATTTAGCTGAAGGCGAGTTATCTACTTATTCAATTGCCTACGATGATCTTGTTAGGGAAGTGAAGGCGGCTCATGAAAAGATACTGTCTCATGCTCTTAGAAGAGCTAAGAGGCTGAAACCTAACCTAGAAATTTCAACCTTGCTGAAGGAAGGTCGGCCAGCGGATGAGATTGTTAAAACCGCTAAAGAGGGAGAGTTCGACCTCATAGTGATGGGGCATAGGGGGCTGGGAAGGGTTAAAGAGTTTTTCTTAGGAAGTGTTAGTGACCGAGTTGCGGATGAAGCGCATTGCCCAGTATTAATAGTGAAATAGCTTTATAACAGCGCTTTCTTCAATATTGATATTTTTAACAGCTCTTTAGGCGTCTATACATTACTTAAACATTCTAGGCCTTCAACAAACTTAGAAAAATTGCAAAAAAGCCTCGTAATGATTACTTTCTGAAATATCCTTAAATAATGATGTTTTCTTTTAAAAGTTTGGCGACCGAGTTTGGAGTATGCTGTAAGCGCGCGTGGTTTAGTGAAGGTTTATGAGGGTAAGGTTAAAGCCCTGGATGGAGTTAACCTGAATGTTGAATCTGGCAAGGTTTTTGCGCTTCTAGGGCCAAATGGTGCCGGAAAGACAACTTTAATGAGGATTTTGACGACGCAGATTAAGCCTACCTCCGGCGAAGCCTATATTTTCGGGTTGAATGTTGTCCGAGATAGCGCTAAGGTTAGGCGATTAATTAGCTATGTTCCCCAGGAGATGAGCGTCTGGACCGATATAAGTGGATACGAGAACCTTCTCATATACGCTAAAATTCATGGTGTTCCGCCAAGCGAGAGAGATAAGCTCATATGGGATGCGCTGGAGAATATGGGCTTAAGCGAGTTTGCAAATAACCTTGTTAGGACATATTCCGGCGGGATGATTAGGAGGCTTGAGTGCGCATGCGCCCTACTAACTAAGCCTAAAATCCTATTTTTAGATGAGCCTACGATAGGGCTGGATCCGTCCGCTAGGAAGGCTGTATGGGAGAGGCTTATGGCGTTCAAGAAGGAGTATGATGCAACAATATTCTTTAACACGCATTACATGGATGAGGCGGATCTATACTCGGATGAGATAGCGATAATTAATAGGGGCAGGATAGTGACTTCAGGGACTTCGGAAGGCCTTAAACATTCCATTGGAGGCGAAATAATATCCATTGAGGTGGAGGATCAATCGCTTAATCCGAAGGCTTTAGAGATGATTAGGGGGTTGAGTGGAGTTACTGACTTAATTTTAGGCGAAAATGAGATAAACATCGTGGTTCAAGATGCCGAGCACTCGCTGCCAAAGATCATAGAGTCTCTGAGAGCCAACAATATCCTTGTTAGAAAGGCGTCTATAACTAAGCCAAATCTAGATGATGTCTTCTTAA
>JAVZNR010000021.1 GCA_038882715.1 Candidatus Bathyarchaeia archaeon | reverse complement strand
GAGATTCAAAGGCTGAGCCTCGTAATGTCCACGCTGCTAGATAACCTTGAGAGAATAAGAAGAATTGGAAAAACGAAAAAATGATGCGAGAGGAATCCTTAGGCATATATAGCGGCTTTCCAGAAAGATGCCACCACGCCTTCTTCTTAGGGATCAATGTTCCCGTACCCGACGCCCAGAAAGCGCTAGTGTGTATGATGTATGAATTGAATGGGCGCAGCGTGAAGGATCAATGGTCTAGGAGTGTTGGGACAGATATAGATGTTATTTTCGAGTTCGGGGTTGCCGATGGCTTAATATTCCATTATATTAACTCAGACACGTTGAACCTTCTCTTAAAGACCATTAATGAAAGAGAGATCCGCATGCTCGACTTCATCTGCATCATCAGATATTATATGCGGGGCGCTAGGAGGAATGGGAAACGCAGAGCGTTGCGATTCGACTACTATTTTCTGAGGTTCATTTTTAGCAATAGACATCTCAAGATAAGGGTTTTTCACGAGAAGGGGCCTCAACGTATATCGGCGAGAGAGATAATAGAGTTTCTGGTGGAGAATATAAGCCCAGTTCTCACTGATGAGACAGATGTTAGCGGGTAGCCGGGCAGACCACTTATCTCTCAGATAATTTAAGTTTATCGAAAACTAGTCTCTGAATATCCATGGAGACTTCCTCTATCGGCCTGTTCCCGTCAATCAGTAGGAGGTCGCCCCTCCTAACGAGGCTCATGTAAATCTCCCTAACCCTGCTCTGCGTCTCGAAAGTTTCCATAACTGATCTTTTGTGTTTCTTCATTATTCTCTCCATAACAACCTCTATAGGGGCGTCTAGATAGATCGCTAGGTCTGGCTTCGGAACCATCTTATTGATCTCCATTATCCAGTTGATGTCAAGCCCGGCGGCGCCCTGATAGGCTAGTGACGAGTAAACGTATCTGTCCGATACAACTATTTTCCCCTCATCAAGCATAGGCTTTACCTCCCTCTCAACATGATCTATTCTGTCAGCGGCGAATAGGAGGGCTTCTACGGAGACAGGTATGCGCCAACGCCTCTTCAAAACATATTTCTCTATAAACTTGCCGATCTCGCCTTTGCTCGGCTCACTCGTATAAACGGCCTTAAAACCCCTACTATTGAGGGCTTTAACGAGCAAGTGAGATTGGGTTGTCTTACCGCTCTTGTCAAGCCCCTCTATGCAGATTAAAAAACCCTTTACCATTTCCGGGGCAGCCTCTAACATTATTCAGAGAGCTAAGAAGTATTAAAAAGCATATCTCGCTGAAAAGGCTTAATAGCAGGTCGGAGTAATCTCTAGAATTGCTGGTGGTCTTCAATGTTCAGGTTTAGTAGGGAGCAAACGGTTTTCGAGATATCTGGCATTAAAGTTGGCGGCCAGCCCGGAGAGAATCCAACGGTTATGATTGGGAGCATGTTTTATAAGGGGGATAAAATTGTTCGAGATGAAAAGTCCGGCGACTTCGATCTGGAGGCCGCTAGGACGCTGATCTCTAGGCTTGAGGAGATCTCAGATAAAACTGGGCTTCCAGCAATGCTTGACGTTGTCTGCTCGACTAAGGAGAACGCCAGAAGATATATCGAGTTTGCCACTGATGCCACTAAGATGCCTCTGCTAGTAGACTATGTTTCTGAGGATGCTGCCGTGAGCGGCTTGGAGGCCGCTAGGGAGGTCGGCATAATTGACAGGTTGATTTTAAACTCCATTAACCCTGAAACCAAGCCAATAGTATATGAGAAAGCTGAGGAGGTTGGCTTACGGTCAGCTATAGCGCTCACATACTCTACGAGAGCTATAATGTCCTACAGGGAGAGAATAAGGCTGTTGGAGACGCTGATACCTAAAATTAAGGCCGCTGGGATAACGAACATACTTGTAGACACGGTTGTCATGGACATCGCCACATTAGGGCTGGCATGTAAGGCAATATTCGAGATTAAAGAACAATACGGTTATCCCACCGGGTGCGGAGCCCATAACGCGATAGCATCATGGAAATCGCTTAAAGACAAGAAAGACAGGGTTTTAAGCATGGTTTGCTCATCAATCGCCAATGGGCTGCCAGTAGCCGTCGGAGCGGACTTCATACTTTATGGGCCGGTAAGCGACGCAGAATACATTTTCCCAGCAATAAGCCTAATAAACGCAGCGTACGCGCAAGTATTGATGGAAGAAGGAAAACGCCCGAAGCCAAACCACCCGAGATTCAAAATATCCCGCCTATAAACAATTTATGCGCGCAAAAAATTAATTAATCCCCTTAAACAGAGAAAAACAAGAATAAGACGATAATGCGGCCGTCGTCTAGCCTGGTTAGGACACAGGCCTTCCAAGCCTGCGATCCCGGGTTCAAATCCCGGCGGCCGCACCAAAAAATCTTGCTTATTTTGGGAAACAGGGCTTAAAATTCGCTCCGTTTTTGCTGGTTTAAGGCTGTTCTGGGGTAATCTATTTTTCGGCTGAAAAACTCTCACCATAACTGCTTGGTCGGCTTATCTACTTTTCTCTAATCTCTTATGAGAAGACTATGACGATTATAAAAAAAATGGAGTAATCAGCCAGAGAAAATCTAGTAGAAAACCGAGGAAACCCGGAATTAGCCAGAAGTCTAAACCTATTTTTACAGCGTACTGCAAGGAGAGCGGAAAGATTAGTGGGGCTGTCTTGCCAAAAATTTTTTCCGTGATAATCTGGAGTTTACTCCAAATGGTTTTTCTATTGATTGCTTTCGGCGCAAATCTATTTAGATATAGGCCTTCAGCAATAAAGTAGGGTAGGAAAAAGGGGATAAAAGTGGCAAAAGCTAGAACTCTCCTAGTTGAGAATAAGTTTTTAGGATTGTCACGACAACCCGAAAATTAAATGTTAAAAGGCCAGTCGAGGAAGGCTACACCCGCATAAAGGATTAAGAAGACAATCACCGCCACCATTATGTTCTCTTTGAAGAACGATTGCCCAAACATGTTTCTAAGCGCTAATTTTCTACCGAGCAGCCTACTAGAAAACTTGGTTATGAGCATTAAGCCCATTAAGCCTGAAACAAGCAGCCACCATGTCACTGAGGATCCGAAAATTAGAGGTGGGAACAGTGCGTATAGCCCAACAATGAATAACGGGATAAGTAGAGTGAGGTTAATTAAACCCCACATTAAATATAAGCGCCATCTTATATCTCTGTGGGCTATTTCCTCCACCTTAACCGTTTTTAGGCCGGATTCTTTAATGAAACCTTCATTCGTGTAGAGAGCCAATATCGGTGCGCCGAGGGCTCTAAGCAGCGCTGTTAGAACGCTGATTTCCCTTTGAAGAGGGCTGTAACCTCAAATAGTTGATCGCAGAATAGACTCCGAAGCTGGGTTCCCTTCGCCCATCAGCAACAGTTCCCTGAGACTGTCCATAACCGTATAGGTCGAGGCATAGGCTGATGAAACCCCTGCGAACCAGCTCGAGCCCAATACAGCTCATCATCTCCTTGGAGCCGCCTATCCCATGTGCGAGGATAACAGCAGCTGCCGGTTCATCGGCCCTCAAGGATGCTGGCCTGTAAAGTAACCCGCTCAATTCAAACTTTTCTTCCTCTATGGAAACCCTCTTCACATAAACTTTGCCAAAATCGGAGTCAGGAGAAACAGCATAATAAACTCCTGAGAAAAAAGAAACGAGATCAATAGGGCTGAAACGAGCCAGCTCTTACTGACCCGCATACTTAAAACCCGAGTCTATTTAAACTTTAAAACCTTATAAAATCTTTCTTAAAGGCGCAATAGCCGCAATATCTCAGTTAGATGCGCTAGGATCATGAAGAGGGTTTTTAGGCCTGTTAAACGATGGAATAGTGAACGGTGTCGCTGTCTTCCGTTAACAACAGTTATCTCATATTTAACGCGTATAGGATCGCCATCAAGACTGGGATAAGGGCGGGTTAATAAGCTCAAAGACATCCTACCGGCATCTCTATAACTTTTATAGGTAATTTTTATATGGAAGAACGCCCTCCAATGAGGAGGTTACTAACGATGAGGGAGAGGGTTTGAGTAAAACTTTATTCTCGATAATCTCCATTTTATCTCTGTTACTTATAGCAGCCCTTATAACTTTTAACATAGATCCTGAGGCTAGACGTCAACAAAGAGGATCCTATAGGATCTTTCCAAGGGACACTGCTCATTGGTTTGGGTGGGTTGGCTTCTTTATCTTTGCGGCTTCAGCTTCCTATTCAGCCTTAAAGAGGGGTTTCCCAAAGAGCATTAAAACTTGGCTGTTGTTTCACTGCATAACAGGGGCTCTCTCTATAGTGCTCGTTGTCTTCCACATGATCAACAAAATACAGGCCCCAAGGCCAGGATACTTCATTAGCTTCTTCGCCTTTCTCCTCATGGCTGTAATAGTTGTAAGCGGGATGCTGGGACGATATGTGAAAATTAAATTCATAGAAGATTATTGGAGAACACTACACGTACCGTTAACGGTAATCTTTTACTTCACGCTAGCCTTCCACATCCTCGAAAAAATAAACCTATTATGGTAGGCTTCAAAGACAAAAGCGCGCTAAAAACGGCACCTTATGAGCAGTTTTTGAGGCATCAGTTTATGCCATTCCCGCTCGCTAAGCCCAAATCATTAAGGCCTCATACAATTTTCCTTAGTGGCAGGAGGACAGCGAATATTTTAAATTCGCTCAAACAATCTTTGGATAGTTAGAGGTGATTCCTCTTGATGAAGCTGTCGTTTAGCACTTTAGGCTGCCCTAATTGGGATCTGCAGAAGATTGTTAGGAGCGCCGCTGAGATGGGTTACGATGGTGTTGAATTTCGTGGTCTGCTTGAAGACCTAGATATAAGTAGACGCCCAGAGTTTACAAGAGATCTTAATAAAACGAAGAGGCTGCTGGCCGATTACGGGATCTCGATCTCCGGCATATCAATATCCGCCCGATTCGCCGTCGTAGACCCTGAAGAAAAAAGAGAGCAGTTTAATGAGGCTAGACAAAACATGGTGTTAGCCGCTGAATTAGGCGCCCCCATAGTTCGCATATATGGTGGCAGAATACCTGAAGGCTACACTCGCGAGACAATAATGCCTATAATCGCACAGAACCTGAGGGAGATCGGCGATGAAGCCGAAGACCATGATGTAACCCTAGCCTTGGAAACCCATGACGACTGGATTGACACCGCGCTTTGCGCTCAACTCATGAGGGAAGTTAACCATAAGCGTGTACGCATACTCTGGGACCTGCATCATCCATATAGAATGAGAGGCGAGAGCCCTGAGGAAACCTACAGAAATATTGGTCAATATACGGTCAGCGTGCATGTTAAAGACTCAATAGTAGAGGACAATAAAGTAAAATATGTTCTACTAGGGGAGGGAGACATCCCAATAAAAGAAATGCTTAAGATGCTATTAGAGGGGGGCTACCGCGGATACGCCATAGTGGAGTGGGAGAAAAGATGGCATCCAGAGCTCCTAGACCCCGAAATAGTTTTCCCACAATATGCGCGGAAAATGCGGGAATGGTTAAATGAAATCCAAGCTAAAGGCACAACTGCCTGAAGAATGAGAAAAAGAAAAATATTTCAAAAACACTCTTTATTAGTAGCCATAGAAGAAATCATTTAAGTGCTCCGGTAGTATAGTCCGGTCAAGTATAGCGGCCTCTCGACAAAAGATAAGGGGAGGAGAAAGCCGCGGACCCGGGTTCAAATCCCGGCCGGAGCACCAATACTCTTTCATCTTATTGTTGAATGTTTACCGAAATTCTTAAATGGTTCTTTTCCCTCTCTTAAAAAGGGAGGAGCTTAAATGATTTCGGCTTGGGAATGGGTCATTATTATTCTTGCGGTAATAGTTCTGTTGCTTTGGGGACCTTCAAAGATACCTGAGCTTGCTAGGGGTTTAGGTAGGGCTAAGGCTGAGTTTGAAAGAGCCTCCAGAGAGTATCTTTACGAATCCTCAAAGCCTGCGGTTAAAGAGACGAAGGAGAGCTCAACTGAAAGCGACGAGACAATAATTTTGATAGCCAAGGCGCTCGGCTTAAACACGGAGGGAAAAAGTAGAGAGCAGATACTCCAGGAGATACTTGTCAACATTATTGCAAAGAAGCAGGAAAAGTAGAGGAATTTTCAGAGTTTTCTCCGCCTCTTGCGTGAACATATATGCTTAGAAAAGAGAAGTACATGACTTTCTGGGAGCATACGCAAGAGCTTATCCAGAGACTTAAAATAGTATTTTACACGCTCATCATATCAACCGTCGCCGTGATGATTTTACCGGCAAACCTATCATTCATAAACGATCCATTTAATTCATATGAGCCGTTGATTGCCGCGATTCTGAGGATGGTGAGGGAAAGAGCGCTTCCTCCAGGCGTGAAGTTAATAGGCTTAGAGTTCATATCGCCAATCGAACTGTATTTGGTTTCATCGCTTGTCTTAGGACTCATAATTACTTTACCAGTATTTGCCTATGAAATATTGAAGTTCATTGATCCAGCCCTCTATCCCCATGAGAGAAGAGCCCTATATTCCTTCTTAGCCTACTTTACTGTGCTCTTCGTGCTAGGCTTATTTTTTGGCTATTATCTTCTAGTTCCCCTTGGCTTCGCCGCCCTCATACCGTTCTTCCAGATGGTTGGAGCGGAACTGTATATCTCGGTTACCGATTTTTACTATTTCGTTTTCTTCCTCACCATTATGTGCGGGCTTGCATTCACCCTTCCAGCCTTTCTAGTTCTACTTGTAAAATATGGAATTATTGGTACAGATATGCTTACGCGGGGCAGAAGATACCTATATGTTCTTCTTCTAGTAGTGGTCTTCGCCATAACCCCCGGAGAAGGTGGTCTAGCAAACCTACTGCTCTTCTCAATCCTATCAGTGCTATTTGAGTTAGGAATATTGATCGCAAAGAAGAGTGAAGGCAAAAAAGAGGGGATCACTACGCTACTACCCTTCATGGAAAGGAAATGCAAATTCTGCAACAAAAACATCCCGGCAGACGCTGTATTCTGTCCAAACTGCAAAAAATCGCAAAAGTAGGCTCTATAAAAATCCTACGTTAGCACTATAAAAAATAATTCTCTAAAACCTTTAAATAAATAATTTAAAAATGTTTATGCTATCCTATATGATCGCTTCTTCGGTTTTCTTGTCGAATACATGGATTTTATCCATTTTGAAGGCTAGCCAGATCTCGTCGCCTATGTCGACGTTTACTTCTGCTGGCGCTCTCACCTTTATTATCTCGTTTCCAACCGTTACATCGATTATTATTTCGTTTCCCATAGGTTCCGTAACATAAACTTCTCCCTTGATCGAACCCTTCACTTTTCGATCTCTGTACACTTCAATATCTTCCGGCCTAACCCCTAACACGATCTCTGGAGAGGAAGCTTTCTCCCTAACCATCTTTCCCAAATCGTCTGGGAGCGTGAGCGCAAATTCCCCGGAGTCCAGTATGCATAAGCCGTCCTTTTCCTTTAATGTGCAGTTTATGAAGTTCATTGGCGGGCTTCCTATAAAGCCTGCAACGAAGAGGTTGCTTGGATGATGATATACTTCGTATGCGGTTCCAACCTGCTGTAGAACGCCAAGGTTCATTATTGCAATTTTATCAGCCATAGTCATCGCCTCAACTTGGTCATGTGTAACGTATACTGTGGTAACCCCCAGCTCCTTCTGAAGCTTTTTTAGTTCAGCTCTCATGTAAACTCTGAGCTTAGCGTCTAGATTGCTTAACGGCTCATCCATGAGGAAGACTTGTGGCTTCCTCACGATCGCTCTACCTAATGCTACCCTCTGTCTCTCTCCACCGCTAAGCTGTTTAGGTTTTCTATCCAGCAGGTGGCTTATTCTAAGCATCTCGGCTACTTCCTTCACCCTCTTCTCTATCTCGTCTCTAGGGAATTTTCTTATTTTTAGAGGGAAAGCTATGTTGTCGAAGACGCTCATGTGCGGGTATAGGGCGTAGCTCTGAAAGACCATGGCTATATCCCTGTCCTTTGGGGGAAGATCATTCACCAGTTTATCCCCTATATAGATTTCTCCCTCATCCGGATATTCTAGCCCAGCGATGCACCTAAGAGTCGTTGTTTTACCACAGCCGGAGGGCCCAAGAAGAACCAGAAACTCTCTGTCCTTCACCTCAAGGCTTAAATTCTTTACAGCTATAACATTGCCAAAACGCTTCACTAGGTTCTTAATAATAACCTTGGCCATGGCGCACCAAAAAATCTTAGACTAGAAAGAACGATATAAAATTTTTGGGAATTTCGAAGAAACATTAATTTAAAACTCGGATTTCTTAAATATTTCCAAAAAACATATAAATCTTTTCTAAAATTATAATGAAATGGTGAGATTTGTGTCCGAGAAGAAAATTTCTAGAAGGAAGTATATCGCTGCGGTTGGTGCTATAGCTGCGGCGGCAGCGATTGGTGGCGCAACATATTATTATCTTCAGCCTAAGGAGAAGCCGAAGTTAAGGGTATGGTATAGGATGACGTTTATTGAGGATCTCAATAATTATGTGCGGGATAAAACTTTAGAGTGGGCTGAGAAGAGAGGCGTCGAGGTTGAGATATCGCAGTTACCCTTCACCGAAATTTACTCTAAGCTTACTGCGGCGGTTGAGGCTGGAGATCCGCCCGATGTATCCTTATGGGCTCCAGAGGCTCTGGCTGCTGAAAAGCCGGAAAGAAGGTTGTTGCTTCCGCTGGACGATGTTATAAATGAGATTGGTAGGAACGACTTTTTCGAAGCCTCTTTAAAGGGGCATACCATAGATGGGAAAGTCTATTGTTTACCCTTATGGTGTGAGCCCTATCTCTGGCATATTAGGGGAGACGTCGTCAAGGAGTATGGTATTAAGATTGAGTCCCCCCTCTCATGGGTAAAGGCTAAAGAGATAGCTGAAATAGTCAATAAGCCTGAAGCAGACTTTTACGGGCTCGGCATCACCCTAGGAATGAATGAAGACACACAAAATCAGTGGAATAGTTTATGGTGGGAGTTTGGCGGGAGATATTATACTGAGAAGAGGGCGAGGGGCGTAGCAATAGATTCCCCCGCTACCCGAAGAGCCATTGAGTGGATCGTTGATGCTTGGGAAAGGAAGCTTATACCGCCAGATGCCATTGAATGGGACGCTGCAGGGAACAATAAGTGCTACATTGGAAAGAGGGGGATGTTCGTTATGAACCCGGCCTCAATAATGTACGCTCTACGGACGAGTGATCCTGACTTATTTGAGAAGACACTGTTAGCTCCGGCACCAGTCACGTTCGGAGGAACGAACGGCTTCCACATATATACTACTTGCAAGTATCCAGATCTGGCAAAAGACTTGCTGGTATATATGCTAAGTGATAGGGAGCTCTACAGGAAAGCCGTCTGCGAGGCCTCTTGGGGCTACTGTTGCCCAGTCCTAAAGGATGTCGCTGAGGAACTGAAGAAGATACCTTACTGGGAGCTTTTCGCTTATGCTGCGGAGTACACTCACCCCGGCAGCTATCCGAGCGATGAGCCATGCATGGGGCTAGACGAAGCTGGTCCAAAGTACATAATTGTGCAGATGCTTCAGAAAATATTGATTGATAAGGTTCCAATGGATGATGCGATAAGATGGGCGCATGATCAATACGTAGAGATCTTCAGAAAACACTATGGAGACTAAAACAAATAGATGGGCGTAACGGTGAACTTATGAAGATTACTGGAAAAGGGAGAGAAGCATTAAACGGATACTTACTGCTAATCCCGGCGTTCGGATTACTGGCGGCCCTCCTTATCTACCCAATTTTTTATGCTGCTTGGATGAGTTTTCACTCTAAGATTTTTGGCGGCCCAGCCATATATGTTGGCCTTAAAAACTATGTGGATATATTATTTGACCCAGAGTTTTACAACTCCTTCTTGAGGAGCTTTATTTACACGTTTGGTGCTGTCTCATTCAAGTTGATTATTGGCTTGCTCGTCGGCATCCTATTGAACAGGGAATTTAAGATGAGGCGTATAGTTAGGTCAACGGTCATTTTACCTTGGGTTATACCCCTGTTTGTGGTAGCCTTCATTTGGATGTGGATGTACGACTACGCTTTAGGCTTACTAAACAATGCGCTTAAAGCTGCCGGTTTACCGGTGGTATATTGGCTCAGCAGGGACAACGCTATGACATCATTAATCGTTGTGAACATATGGAGGGGCTTCCCATTCTTCGCCATGGGGATTTTATCCGGGCTACAATCGGTTCCACAGGACCTCCTTGATGCAGCAGCTGTTGACGGGGCCTCCGCTTTCCAAAGATTTAGACATGTAATCCTCCCCTGGATCATGCCGGTTATAGGCATAGTTAGCCTCCTCTCAATGATATGGACTTTTGGCGACTTCACCACAGTATGGCTGCTGACTAGAGGGGGGCCGGGGAAGGCTAGCACAACTATACCGATTTACCTCTACTACATAGTTTATGCCGAATTTGATACGGGCAAGGCGAGCGCCGCAAGCATACTAACACTGCCATTCTCCATTTTCTTCATCTACCTTATTGTAAGGCTTCTTAGGAGGGCGCAGGAAT
>JAVZNR010000020.1 GCA_038882715.1 Candidatus Bathyarchaeia archaeon | reverse complement strand
GGCAATCCGCTTAATGTTAATACTTTGTTAGCTTTCTTTCTCCACGCCCAGTCAACAATGCTTCTCGTTATCGAACTAATCATGTCTGAAGGTATAGCTATCTCCGAGCTTAAGACCATAAGATCCCCATCACCGTATATTCTTATCGGCGACTTTGGAAGACCATTTTCAAGCATAACTATCGGCGGCAAAAGATCAGTCTCCACGTAAGCTACTTCCTCGAGTTTCAGCTTGGAAACTATGTGCGCTGCCGCAATGACCCCAACTAACCCTACGTCTGGAAGCCCACAGATTATTCTAATGCCTTCAGGTATATGTTTATGTTCGATTATTTTAATTTCTTCGCCTATCATACGCTTCCCGCCAAAATAATCAATAATAGCTACGCGTAAAATCTTATTAAAATTTCTTGAAACCTGGTCTCCATAAGGCATTTTAACGATTGATAGGATTCGCCCCTCTGAGTCTCAATTTAGTTGAAACCTTTTCGAAAAGTTCTCCATATATTTTTAGAGCCTCTTGTAGGGCTCTCTCTAAATCAATTTTTCCAGCTTCAACTTCAGTCATTAAATGTTCAACATATCGCCTAGTGTCTGGTGAAACAAGTCTCTCATCAACCTCCTTCAAAAGATTCACCAATGTCTCACCTAAGGCGCTCATGTAAAAAGATTTTTTCTTCTTTTCAGCGTAGCCTCTCTCGACTATAATCTCTGGGTAATCCGCCCTAGTGGCGTCGGTTCCGATAGAATGTTCTTCTAAAAGTCTGAGCAGCTCAGACTCTGTTAAGCGCGGCGGAGGCTTAGTCTTCTTTTCCTCTAGGCTAACCTTAATTATTGGTAATTTTTCGCCGATGCGCAAATCTGGAAGCCAAACAATATCCTTAGGTTTAAAGTATGGGAAGATTTTATAGAAGCCTTCTTCAACAAAATATTTTCCTGTCGCATTCATTTGCGCTCCGTTTAGATCAACGTTTAGCTTCCATCTTCTTAAAACAGCGTCTTTACCGACAACGTTCGCTAAATAACGCTTAGCGACATATTCCCAAACCCTATACTTTTCATCCAAACTATTCGGATAATATGCGGTTGGATAAATTGGCGGATGCGCCCCATCATTCTTCTTCCCGTCTCTAGGGCTAAAGGAAACGATGTTCACGTATTTAGCTAGCGGCGTGGAAGATAGCATAGCCAGAACGGTTCTATGGTCGACGGTCAACCACATGTTTGTCTCAGTCCTAGGATAGCTTATGTAGCCATCGCCGTAAAGGGCTTCGGCGAAACCCATGATTTTAGCGGCGCTTAAACCCATTATTTTCGAGAGTTCCTGCAGCATTGTATCCGTATCTGTGGGGAGAGGTTTATGGTCTACCTCATCCCTCAACTGGAAGATTGTCACAGCAGCATGCTTAGCGCCTTTAGCCGCATCATATAGGTGTCGCGCTTTAACAAGGTCTTTAAGGGGCTCAGTTGAAACTTTAATTTTAACCCCATGTAC
Source organism: Candidatus Bathyarchaeia archaeon (assembly GCA_038882715.1). NCBI lineage: Archaea > Thermoproteati > Candidatus Bathyarchaeota > Bathyarchaeia (SeqCode) > Bathyarchaeia archaeon. The sequence continues at coordinate 10,477 of JAVZNR010000020.1, read as the reverse complement.
ATCAAGCACCGCGGATACAACGTAATATTTCTCCGGTTTAAAATCTCTAATCTCCTTCTCCCTTCTGTAAACAAACCAGAGGGTAGGCATCTGGCATGATCCCCATGAAATTAGGTTACCGTCATTACTCAGTCTCTTTGAAAGCGTCAGTAGTCTAGTGTATGCTGCCCCGGTAATCAAGTCAAATTTATGGCGGAGCAATGCTTTCCAAACCCAGTTCCACTTTAAATCCGGCTCAATATTATCCCATGCGCGTCTAAGCTCGCTTGGTGTAGCAGCGTTAAATCTCATCCGCCCATATCTTGGCGTTGTTCCCAAAACTTTTTTAGCGATCAATAAGATTTCATAGGCTATCAATTCTCCTTCCGAATCATTATCGGTTGCCAGAATCAGCATATCCGCCCCTCTAATAGCGTTAACCAGGTTTCTGTAGGTTTCAGGGTCTCTAACCCTCCATTCAACCGGCGCGCTAAAGAGTTCGCGGGGGTCAACGTGTCTCCAATTGGAATAGCGCTCTGGGAAGTCTAGCTCGAGTACATGCCCTTTCAAAGCAATGACTGAAGGCGAAGGCTTTATAGCTAATCGAATTGCTTTCGCAACCGAGGGTTTTTCAGCAATTACAAGCATATGGGGCTTGCACCAACGGAAAATATCAATAGTGGTTTCAAACTTAAAAAATAATCTATTATGCGGCATAACCATTTAACATCTATTGTTAATCATAATCTATTTATTTGGCGTGCGACAAACTACTTAGTCTTGGAGCATATGGAAAATGAGCTTAGCGATCGAAACCATCGATTTAACGAAGAGGTACGGCGATTTAACAGCCGTAAATAAGCTTAATATAAAGGTTAGATCCGGAACAATACATGGCTTCCTCGGCCCTAATGGGGCTGGAAAAACTACGACAATAAAGATTCTTGTCGGGCTTCTTAGACCTGAAGGCGGGCGGGCAATAGTTTTAGGTGAAGAGGTTCGTGGCGATAACCCAAGGATGAGGCTCAGGATAGGCTATATGCCTGAGCTGCCAAGGTTTCCGAAGCATCTGAGGGCTCGAGAGCTTCTCGATATTTATGGGCAGATGTACGGTATACCGATTCAAGAGAGGAAAAACCGAATAAAAAAGTTGATTGAGATTGTTGGGTTAAAAGGGAGGGAAAATGATTTCATAGGTGAGTATAGTAAGGGTATGCAGCAGAGGCTTGGCATAGCGCAAGCATTGTTAAGCGAACCGGATCTAGTCATATTGGATGAACCCAGCTTAGGTTTAGATCCCGTCGGCATGGTTGAGATCAGGGAGATAATTAGGGAGATAGCGAAGAATGGGGCCACAGTCTTCCTTTCATCTCACCTTTTAGCTGAAGTTGAGCAGATATGCACGCATGTGAGCATTATTCATAGAGGCGTATGCTTAGCGGAAGGACCCTTAAGAGATGTCATAGGCAAGATAGCGGGCTCGGCTATACTGGAAATAGAGGTCGCCGAGAACCCATATAGCGTCGTCGAAAATATTAGAAACCTGCCTTTTATATCAAGGGTTAAAGTTGAAGGAAACAAGATTGTAGTTGAAGTGAACGCCGATGAGGATATTAGGCCTAAATTATCGCGGGCAATAACTGAAGCCGGAGGCACAATAATATATATGAACACAAGGATCATGAGCCTTGAAGAAGCTTTTATTCGTCTCATAATGAAGTGAATCGATATGAGTGGGAAAAATACTGGAGGTAAAGAGAGAATAAAACCGAAAGCGATAGGGCAGCTATTAGCTATCGTAAAATACGAGTTGCTGTGGAATGTGAGGAAGAAGAAGTTTATAGGTACGCTGACAGCGGCATTCGCTATCACAACCTTAACGCTAATCTTGCCAGTAGTGCTCAGAAGCATGAACAATATGCCGATTGAAGATAACCCGGATTACGTTATATCGAATAGTGGGGTTGGTGGCCTCATGTTATTTCTATTTGCGCTTGTAACAGTAATGAACAGCGTATCCGGAGAGTTTGAGAGCGGAACAATAGTCACATTGCTGACGAAACCGGTTTCCAGAACCATTGTCTTCGTGGGAAAAATTATAGCCGCCATAACCACCATACTAGCCGCTTACACGATTTTATACGTCTACATGGTTATTGGAGGAACTTTAATCTACGGTCCACAGAATAACTTAAACCTTATACCGCTATGTTTTCTGGCAGACGTGCTCAGCACTCTAGTTTGGATATCAATAATTTTGGCGATAGGTTCTCTTTCAAAAAACACAATCTTAACGGCGGTTGCTGGAATAATCATTTTCCTCGCAATGAATGTGGGCTCCTCAATAATCTCAGTTTTTACCGAAAGTTCATGGGTATTGCATTATCTTCCGGGAAGCGGGGCAACAGGCTACGTTAAAAAGCCGGGGCAAACAACCCCTCTAGGCAGCATTTCAACTGGGACCGATAATATAGCGAAGATAATTGTTCAGTACATGCTTAATCCGTCGGCAAACATAACGTATATTAAGGTGGAGTTAGGAGGTAGGCCTCAGGGCGGTGCATTAAGCCTATTTAAGGAGCTTTACTCAGAACCCCTATCACTGGTACTATACAGGTCTTTAACTGTAGCGGCAATATATATAGCGGCTCTAATGCTTCTCGGCTGGTTCTCCTTTAAACGGGCGCAGATACTCGAATAAATAGGTCCTTAAGGCTATACAACTAGAAAATTTATTTTGAAAGACAATAAAAATTTGATTGTCTAGGAGGAAAAAAGATGATTAAGATTGGCTGTGCGGCATACTCTTATCGCGAGTATCTTAAGGATGGCAGAATGAAGTATGAGGATTTCATCGAGGAGGCTTATCGTATAGGGCTCGATGGAGTCGAGTTAACCCTCTATTGGCTTCCATCAAAAGAGAAGTCTTATCTTAAAATGCTCAAGAGGCTTTCAGCCCTTCGAGGACTACCAATCTCTTGCGTCGGCATCTCCACAAACTTCTGTAGCCCAAATCCATCGGAAAGAGAAAAGAGTATTAAGGCTGTGGAAGAGGGGCTGGAAATAGCGCGTGAACTTGGCGCTCCCTGCCTTAGAGTATTTGGAGGATATGTTCCTGAGGGGGTTCACGCCGACGAGGCGATGAATTGGGTGGTTGAATCCATGAGGTTATGCGTCAACTACGCTGAGGAGAATGGAGTCATCATCGCCATGGAGAATCATGGTGGCATAACTTCCAGAGCTAGTGACGTGATAAAAATCGTTGAGGGAGTTAATTCTCAATGGTTTAGGGTTAACCTAGACTTAGGCAATTATAAGGAGCCCTTATATGAGGAAATATCTAGAACGACCCCCTACGCTGTACATGTGCATGCGAAGGTGAGTGCGCGCCTAGACGGAGATAAACGTGAAGTTATCAACTATGAGCGAATAAAGGAGATCCTTTTATCCAAAGGCTACAACGGTTTTCTCTCAATAGAGTATGAGGAAGAGGAAGACCCTAAAATAGGTGTGCCGAGATTCGCCAAATATCTCTTCAACATATTCCGCTAGTAACAGGGTGATTAAATATGGAAGATCAAATAAGGGTTGGAATAGCTGGCTTAGGAAGAAGCGGATGGAACATTCATGCTAAAGCGTTTGAGAAACTAGCTGACAAATATAGGGTTGTAGCCGTCACCGACCCAATAGAGGAGAGACGTCGAGAAGCTACGGAAAAATTTGGTTGCAGAGCTTACTCTGACTTCGACAGCTTTGTGGAAGACAAGGAGGTCGAGCTAGCGGTGATCGCAACCCCAAGCTACCTCCATGCCCCACAAACAATAAAGGCTTTGGAGTCTGGGAAACATGTCGTATGCGAGAAACCTATGACCACTAGTCTTGCTGAGGCGGACGCCATGATAGAGGCTGCGAGGAAAACTGGAAAGATATTAACTATATTTCAGAACAGCTTGTTTAACCCAGACTACCTGAAAGTTAAGGAGGTTATACAATCCGGAAAACTTGGGCGAATAGTCCTCATAAAAATATATTCGCATTTATTTGGCAGGCGATGGGATTGGCAGACGTTGAAAAAATTCGGAGGAGGGGAGCTAAGGAATAATGGCGTTCACCTCATAATTCAGGGGCTCTCCTTTATCGGAGATAAGGATCCAGAAGTCTTCTGCGACTTGCAGAGAACGCTAACCTTAGGTGACGCCGAGGACCACGTAAAGGTTATATTGAAGGCGCAGGATGCGCCTCTCATAGATATTGAGGTAACCCGAGCGTGCGCTTACCCTCAAAACACTTGGCTAGTTATGGGTACGCAAGGAGGACTCGTAGGCAACAGGTTTTCCCTTAAATGGAAGTACTTTAACCCAGGGGATCTTCCCCCAAGGCGAGTGGAAACGGAACCAACGCCCGACCGCAGCTACAATATTGAGGAAATTCCGTGGAGAGAAGAGGGTTGGAGTATTGCCGAATCAGAGTATTGGAGCGTAAACGCAATCCTCTTCTATCAAGAACTGTACAAAACGTTGCGTCAAGGGGAACCGCTAGCCGTAACCCCCGAAATGGTTCGCAGGGTCATGTGGGTTATAGAGAAATGCTTCGAAAAATGCAAAATATAGGCTGCGCCGGCGAGGATGTTCAACTATCCACTTATTCATTTATTAATATTAATGTTTTTACTAAAGTTTTCTTAAATTTATATTCAACGGGTTTCGGTTTAACAGGGTACGAGGGCTTGCCTAAAGTATTTCTGTCACGAAACCATTTATGTTCGTCATGATAAACCTGTTGTTTTATCTCTTGTATTCTTTAAAGGTTGCTTTTAGCGTATGAGACAATTTTTTATTTTGCAGCATTTGGTTTGTTCCTCCTCTTCGATTTAAGAGTAAAAAAGCATCAAGGATATCGAAACTTTGCCGAAAATGTGGAGATAAGACTTAAATATTTGGCTTCCTCTTTTCTAGGAAGTTTTTAGCATTTTTGGGTTGATGTCGAGCATGGAAGCTGAGGCGCGAGCTGAAGTAAATTGGCATTCGCTTAGTGTAGATGACGTGATAAGGGCGCTGAAAAGCGATGTGAAGGGGCTGAGCGACACTGAAGCTAGGGCTAGGCTATCTAGGTTTGGGCCTAATGAGCTAGCAGCTGTGAGAAAGGTTTCACCATTGAAGATCTTCTTCGATCAATTTAAGAGCGTTTTGATCTGGATTCTAATAGGCGCCACGATTATTTCCCTCTTTATGGGTGAGGAGGTTGATGCCATAGTTATCTTCGCCATAGTTTTAGTCTCCTCTACACTCGGCTTCATACAGGAGTATCGTGCCGAGAGGGCGCTGGAGGCGCTTAAAAGGATGCTCAGCCCAACGGTCACAGTAGTCAGAGACTCTGGGGAAACCACTATACCGGTAAGGGAGGTCGTTCCCGGAGACATAATTGTTCTAAAGGAGGGTGATAGAGTTCCAGCTGACGCTAGGCTAATAGAGACGATAAACCTTCAGGTTAATGAAGCTCCTTTAACGGGCGAATCTATGCCGGTTCTAAAGGATGTTTCACCTCTTCCCAAAGACACGCCTCTGCCAGATAGGAGAAATATGGTCTTTTCCGGAACCGAGGTTGTTAGCGGTAAGGGTAAGGCTGTTGTTGTCGCTACGGGCATGAATACCGAGTTCGGTAAGATAGCGAGGTTCGTGACCGCAGCCGAGAAGGAGGAAACCCCTCTAGAGAGGAGAGCTAGAGAGATCGGGAAGTGGCTTGGGATGATAGCCCTATTTATAGCGCTCATGCTCATCACCGCCGGGATCCTTAGGGGTATGCCGATTATGGAGATCTTCCTCTTCAGTGTAGCTTTAGCGGTGGCGGCTGTTCCAGAGGCTTTGCCAGCCGTTGTCACTGGAAGCCTCGCGATTGGAATGTATAGGATGGCTAAGAGAAACGCCCTTGTGAGGAGAATGCCGGCTGTTGAGACGCTCGGCTCAGTGACGGTTATATGCTCAGACAAGACTGGCACGTTAACTAGAGGTGAAATGACGGTTCGCAGAATCTACGCCCTTAACCATATAATTGAGGTTTCCGGCATAGGCTATGAGCCTAAGGGGGATTTTCAAGTTATGAACGATGCTGAAACAGATATTTTGGGGAGCGAGGGCTTTAGGCTCTTAATGCTATCATCGCTCCTCTGTAACGACGCTGAGCTACTGCATGAGAGCGGCGGTTGGAGGATTAGAGGCGACCCAACTGAGGGAGCCCTTGTAGTGGCTGCTTGGAAGGCTGGTCTACGGCAGGATGAGGTTAGAAGGCTCTATCCGCGGGTGAGCGAAGTACCATTCAGCTCTGAAAGAAAACTTATGACAACGGTTCACTTAACGCCTGAGGGCGATAGAATAGTCTGTATGAAGGGTGCTCCGGAGAGGGTTTTAGAAAAATGTACTCATATCTATACTATTGCGGGCATTAGAAGGCTAACTAAAAGTATCAGGGAAGAGATCCTGAAGGTCAACGATGAGATGGCTAGAAATGCCCTTAGGGTCTTAGGCGTAGCCTACAAAAGGATAGCGGATCATACCGGTTTAAGCGAGGGGGAGATTAAGAGCGGAATGATCTTTCTCGGCTTAATGGGCATGATGGATCCGCCCAGAGAAGAAGCCATTAAGGCTGTTGAGGTATGTAGACGTGTCGGCATAAAACCCGTTATGATAACCGGTGATCATAAGCTTACTGCCATGGCGGTGGCTAGAGAGCTTGGGATCTACGGGGACGATGACATAGTTCTTACAGGCGAGGATCTGGAAAAGATGACTGAGGGTGATCTTGAGAAGATCGTTGACAAAGTGACCGTTTATGCACGTGTTTCCCCGGAGCATAAGCTTAAGATCGTCCGCGCTTGGAAGAGAAGGGGCGAAGTGGTTGCGATGACTGGTGATGGGGTTAATGATGCGCCAGCCCTGAAACACGCTGATATTGGTATAGCCATGGGGATAACGGGAACCGAGGTGACTAAGGAGACAGCTGACATGGTTCTTCTAGACGATAATTTCGCGACGATCGTGAACGCGATAGAGCTGGGAAGATGGATATACGATAACATAAAGAAGTATCTGGCCTATCTCCTACAGGCGAATCTAGTTGAGATAACCGTTCTATCTCTAGCGGTCTTAGCTGGTTACCCGCCACCACTATTGCCAGTTCAAATCCTATATGTTAATTTGGCTACGGATGGGCTTCCGGCAATCGCGCTGGGCGTGAGTCCGCCAGACCCAGACATTATGGATAGGCCGCCTAGAGACCCGAAAGAGACGATTTTCACTTGGGATGTTAAGTCCCTTATTTTGCGCACGCTGATGGTAGGGTCACCATTCACATTCTGGGTTTTCCTATCATCTATGCCGCTCGGCATAGATTTGGCGCGCACAAGGGTCTTCATAGTCTTTGTCTTCTTTGAGCTGGTTTTGGCAATAACCTGTAGGTCGCTGAGATATACTATTGCTGAGGCTAAACCACATAAGTTCCTGCTATTAGCGGTTCTCTGGGAGGTTCTCCTCTTAATGGTTCTGCTGAGTTTTCCGGTAACCCGACATGCGCTTGAGGTTGTCGAGCTAGACCTCTACGCCTTATGGCTGGCGGCAATTCTGTCGCTAATAACGCTAATTAGCATAGAGGGAACCAAAATACTCCTGAGAAAGTTAAGGCTCATCTAAGTTAGGAGTCGATCAAGCCCATATACTCTGATCTAAACTTAGCAGTTTTCTCGTATACACTGCGCTGAATTATACAGGTGGGAGTTAGCGGGCGTAGGATAATAATATATTGTGCTTCTCAATAATATTGCTAGATAAGTAAATCTGAGGGAGGAATCGAAGGTGGAGAAGAGTAGAAAGATGATCTATATAGGGAACGCTAAGAAGATTCCTGTTGGTGAAGCTAGAAAGTTTCTCTATCCGGTTGGAGATAAAGAGGGGACTGAGAGGCCTGGAATACTAATACATTTAGAAGACGGTTTCGTGGCATATGACGGCTTATGCACGCATATGCAGGCAGAGGTTGAATGGAATCGTTACACAGGGAAAATCTGGTGCACTATGCATGACGGCATGTACGACCCAAAAACCGGCAGGCCCTTCATGGGAATGCCCCGAGAACCGCTTAAGAAAATAGAGTTAAAGATAGAGGAGAATGGAGAAATCTACGCCATAATATAGCGACATCTCAGAGGCTATTCTCGAAGCTAATTTTCAAATTATAGACTGTTATAGCAATCATCATAAGCCAGACGCGTGATAGCCTCGATGACACGACTATACTGGGCGTCGCATGCTAGCTCTAAGAAGCAGAGATGCTGAACTGAGGATTAAACCCTAGAAGTGGCGGGCCCGCCGGGATTTGAACCCGGGATCTCCGGCTTTCCTCAGCGTCTTTTAATGTTCCATCGGCTTAGAAGGCCGACGCGTTATCCGTGCTACGCTTCCCGAATTGGGTCGTTTGGGCCCAATTTCACGGGCCCATCTTGGCGTCCCAGCGGCCCATCTTATTCTTATGAGTTGCGGAATTTAAACTTTGATGTAGTCGCTATATTTTCTAGATATATATATGCGTATCGAGTAAGATTTTAAGTTCGCTTTGAAATTTATCTTATAGTGAGTTGGGATGTGTATACTTGGTAGAGATGAACTGCTTAAACTGATAGAGAAATATAAGTGCATTTATCCCTTCGACTTAAATCTCCTCGATGGTGACGGCTATGTTCTAACTGTTAAAGAGGAGACTACGCTACAGTACCTCGAACATAAAAATCTCGTTTCTAATGAAATAGTGTTTACTCCACCAAACATTGTTGCGCATTTAACTGCCAAGAGCAAATATGGCAGGATGGGTTTATCTTTTCTGAACGCTGCTAAAGTTCATAGCGGTTTTATCGGTAGATTAGCCCTTGAAGTCGTAAACCTAAATAACGATAGGACACCGATAACCATTAAACGTGGAGACCCATTCATGCATATAGAATTTATAACGAGGATAGGTGAACCATCGCCGTACGCTGGCGAATATCAGTTTCAATATATGACGGATGAAGAAATAAAAATGTATATTCCAATTTTGAGGGAAGTCTTTAAAAATTACGACGATCTAGCCAAGATATGGTTTAGGAATAGAAGACTAGTTTAACGGCTTTGTCTAAGAACATCTTTCATATCGATTTTTTAGAAGCTGAAGGAAAGAAGGTTTAAATATTTCTATTCTTTTAATGCTAGAAGGGACTTTAACATGAAGGCGCGAAACTATCGTGAAGTTAAGGGTATGCCGTATACGAGGCAAGAGTATATTCATGGAGCACCACAACCTAAAATAACTAAGTTCACTTTTGGAAAGCCCTCGGACAGCTATACTTATCAAGTCTCATTGGTTACGGAGGAAAGTGTTCAAGTTAGGCATAATGCGCTTGAGGCTGCAAGAATCGCGGCTAACAGGCATTTACAGAAGATGTTGGGTGAAAAGTTTTTTATGCGTGTTCTAGTTCTCCCACATGTTATTTTAAGGGAGAACAAGATGATTTTTGGCGCTCACGCTGATAGGCTTCAGGAAGGTATGCGTAGAGCTTTTGGTAAGCCTATTGGTAGAGCTGCCCGCGTTGAACCCAACCAGAAAATTATTGTTGTGCAGGTTGATGAGAGCGGTTTAGAGGTTGCAAAAGAGGCTCTTAGGAGGGCTTCAGCTAAATTGCCAACCCCATGTAGAATAATTGTTGAGAAAGTATCTTCTCAAACAATTCAAGTTCAAAATGAATCATGAAAAATGGAGGAAAGAAACAATGTCCGGAAAGAAGGGAAGATACGTATTATGGTTTGATGAGATAGGGATCGAGGATGTACCGCTGGTTGGCGGAAAAAGCGCGAGCTTAGGCGAGATGACAAGGAGAACCGGTGTTCCAGTACCTTACGGGTTTGCGACGACGGCGGAAGCCTATAGATACTATATAAAGGCAAACAAGCTCGATGAGAAAATAGCTGAAGTCCTTAAGGAGCTTAAAGATCCAAATGATACGCAAACTCTGCAGCGAGTCGGCGCGAAGATAAGGAGCCTTATAGCTTCTGCCGAGATGCCTAAAGACTTAGAGGAAGAGATAGTTAAGGCTTATGAGGAGCTCGCTAAGAGGATTGGCGAGGAAGATCCGTTTGTAGCAGTTCGCAGCTCTGCTACAGCCGAGGATCTTCCAGACGCCAGCTTTGCTGGCCAGCAGGAAACTTACCTTAACGTCCACACGGCTAAAGAGGTTGTTGAGAAAATAAAGCATTGTTATGCGAGCCTATTTACTGATAGAGCCATATTTTACAGGATTCAGAAAGGTTTCGATCACATGGCCGTAGCGTTAAGCGCTGTAGTCCAATTAATGGTTTACAGTAAAGCTAGCGGCGTCATATTTACGCTCGACGTAGCCACCGGAGATAGAAGCGTTGTTCTGATAGAGGCGGGCTATGGTTTAGGCGAATACGTCGTCCAAGGAAAAATAACGCCTGAC
>JAVZNR010000019.1 GCA_038882715.1 Candidatus Bathyarchaeia archaeon | reverse complement strand
TGTCACGGCACCAGTCACAAGTAAAACATCTGCATGCCTAGGCGAGGACTTAAGGACGATCCCAAACCTTTCAAAATCGTATTTTGGCGTTAATAAAGCGACGACTTCAATATCGCAGGCATTACATGCGCCAGAATTAAAGTGAAGAACCCAAGGTGACCTCTTAATAGCCCATCTAAGTATACCATCTGCCAGCGTCACTCTACCACTTCCATTAGAAGAGTGCTTGAGATAAGCAGCAAGAGAACATAGATGCTGAAGAACCAAATGTTAAACGGATTTAATGCAGTGGATGCAAAAGCAATTATGACCAGAGAGGAATCAAGAATAATGAAAAAAATAACATATTTATATAGGGAGACGACAACTCTCGAGGTTAAAGATGCTGGTCTTTCGCCACATACATAAGGTATTTTTTTACTAGGTTCATTCCTGACACTTCTACGTGAAAGCGCAACGCCAGATACATAAATCGTTATTGAGAACATAAAAATCGCAACCAAAGCGACAATGAAATCTTCCATCATGTAAGAGATGCTCCATTCCAACCTAGGTAAATTATTGGAAAGCTCTCATAAATTTAAACCTTCAGATGCAAAGCGGTTTTCCGACGTTACCCTGCATAAGATTTTACTCTACCATAAACCCTGATGGTTTAAAAAACCCTTTCCTCTCTGGACTTTTATGCAGTAATACCCAGAGTTGATAGAAATATATTTTGCCGAAATGAAGACATTAGAGGAATGCTTGGAATAGGATAGGTAAAGTTGTTGATCCTTATTATCCATCTTTGAAGTGGTTTTATATAGTGGGGCGAAGGGATGGGAGAAAATGTGTATGTCCAGAGCGATTATAAGTATCTTATGTATGTTTTAGATGAAGTTTACGATCGCTTAAAAAGCACCTACTTGGAGGCGTCTGCGCTTGGTCCGGTTAGGCTTTACTCCGCGGAAGATAGTGTTGATAGGGAGTTTTGGGCGCTATTCTGTGCTCTGATAGACTTCCAGGTTCCTGTTATGAACATTCTAAACCCTATGTTAAAGGGCTTAGTATCCTGGATGGAGGAGCGTGAAATAAAGTTTATTCACTTAATTCGCAATGAGGAGTTAGCGAGAAGCATATTTAGCAATTTTCAATGGAAAAGCAGTAGGGGTGTTAAAAAAGGCTTTACACATAGGTTCATTAAAATCGAAGACCTAATTAACCTTCTCGGAGTTTTCAGGAGGATAATTAGTGAGTATGGTTCACTCAGAAGCATCGTGAAGGATATTTATGAGGGCTCATCTCATCTAAAGGAGCCTATGGAGGCTGTCATCTTAAGTCTCGTAAAGGTCTTCCATAAGTGTGGCGGCAGGCCACCATTAGTCCCGATAAGGTCATCTTCACCACTTAAGAGATTAAATCTCTTTATGAGGTGGATGGTTAGACCATATCCTGACCTAGGACTATGGAACTTTATTGAGAAGAGACACCTATTGGTATCACTTGATGAGGGCCTCCGTAGGGTCTTCTCAAGAGCATTCCATATAAAGTTAAATGTGAGTTGGAGCGGTGTTCTAGAGGCTACGAGGTTTCTGAGGAGGATAAACCCTGATGATCCAGTAAAATATGATTATCTGCTCTCCAGGATCTCGATAATGGGATACTGCGCTAAAGACTTATCCAGGTCAAAATGCTACCTATGCCCACTAATAAATGTGTGCATGTCCTCGATGTTTAAACCTGAGCCGAAAACTGTAGCCCTGAGAGGAAAAGAGCGTGAGATCTTTGAGAGCTTTCTTAGCCGTTATGGGCATGAGTACGACCTTGTAAAAACAGAGTACCCGCTCGGAAACTATACTGCCGACGCCCTACTACATAAAATCAATTGTGAAACATATGTTGCTGAAGTTGAGGAGCACCTCAATTATAATGCTATAGGTCAAGCGTTAACCTACCGATACCTATACTTTAAAATCCATGGCAAAGAAGCAAAGCCAATCATAGTATGCTCAAGGAGCGCAAGGGATCTAAAAGAAGCATGCGAGAGAGAACAAGGAATAATGGTCATAGAAATAGGGTAGGGAGCTGTCCAAATATGGATTCCCATTTCTATGCTGCGAGGGGTGGTTTTCAGCTAGTTAAAGAGGAGGAGGCTCAGGAAATTATTCAAAGACTAAGCTCGCGTCTACCTGAACATAAGGTGGTCGAACGTGGGGTTTCGGTGCATGAGCGGATTAAGGATGAGCTTGTTCAGCTGGGTAAGCTTCAGGGCTTTATAGCTGAGAGCAAATATGAGATGGAGAGAGGGAAAAACAGAAGCCTGAAAGATGGGAATAAGGGTCTAAGGGCTGAGAAAACACGCATCTGCGTGAAAAAGTGATGTAGCTTAAGGAGCAGTTGAGGGGCTGCTGACGCGCAGATGCAGGATTTTGAAGCAACATGGGATTCTCCAGGCGGGTCATGTCATTATTCCATGGGCGGAGAGTCTCATTGGTTAGGGCATTCTGGAGCCAGCCGCCCATAAAGGCCACCAAAATAGCCCCTGAGAGCAGCGTTTCAGTAAAATAGCACCGCCTAACAGTCGGGGCAATTGTGACGCTAAAAGTGAAGGGTGAAGTCTGCTTCTCAACGGTGGGCGGCGTTGTTGAATCATGCAGCGCCGGAAAATGCGGTGAACCCCGCTTCTGCTGGCTCAACAGAAATATTCTGGCAGCATTCCCCTAAACAAACACCAAAAACACAGCATTAGGAAGCGTCAAGATGCTTAAGAAAACTAAAGTATTTAAAGGGGATTTTTAGACGAATACCACAGGGGCCCAGAGCCCATACCCCCTCCTTAAAGTCTCGTTGTCTCTTAAGCATGCCTGCTAAACTCCTTGGGAGATAGTGATCCTTCTGTCGTTATGCACCACTGAGACCAATATTACCTCGGTGAACGTTAGCTCGTCTCCGCCCACGTGAAGCTCATAGAACACGTCGCCTCCTTCCCAGCATTCAAATCCCGTAACTAAGAGACCTTATTGTAGCTGGGCGCCGGGGTCTCTAATAACTGCCCGAAGCCATGCTCGTTAACCTCCTGTCGATTATGCCGTTTCCATCGTGGATGTCACCTCTCGGACCCAGAGCGGCAGCTCTTTATAGCTAATTATTGTGGGGTTCGGCACGCTGAACGCCACCTCGCCCATCATCTTATAGAACTTCAGCACGACCTCCCTCTCCGAAAGAGACTGCCCCCTGGCCCGCGAGAGCAACCACCGCTTAAATAGATTATAGCCCTCCTTGTATTCTCCGCTCGGCTCGTAGTACTTTACTAGGTCCATCGGCATCCCACCGACTATCTCGGCGATTTCTCGCCCGCGCATGCTGATGAAGAGGTTGCTTGGGAGGTAGCGCTGGAAGTTAGCATCGTCCTGCCTGCATGCTACGCCCCCAAAATAATAACCGTCTAAGCCGCTTCTCTCCCGCAAGAGGAGGAGGGCGACTATGCTTCCTTCAGCGCTGCAGGGCGGCGCATAGGACGAGTCTAAGCGGAAGGTGTGGCCGCCAGCTGCTAGTTCAACTACGTTGCCCGCTCTATGCCTAAGGCCTTCGCCTTTTACGACGGCAAGCATGCCCAGTCCCACTCCTTGGTGCAGACCCCTGCCTTCACTCGGCACGGGCGCCTCTACGAGGAAGTTTGGAGCTACTAGTCCGCCTCTAGCGAGTGGCAGCTGCTCAGGCTTAAGGTGCGGGAGCCGCTCAATGTCTCCGGCGAGCTCGAACTTAAGTCTAAGGCTGTGCCTGTAAGCCTTATTAAGTGCCGGGATGAACGCTAGCGAGCCCTTAAGCGCCCTCACGATAACTCTCTTGAAGAGGAACTTCCTCGCGAAGACTCGCGCGTCTCTCGGCTTTACCCTCACGAGTAGCGCGCGGTGTTCCTCGGGAGAAAACGCGTAGAGCCACACGCCCCTACCGCTCGGCACGTCGAGGACCCCAAGCACGTCGAGGGCCATCTTGCTTACTCCTTTAATCTCCAGCTTGGCTCCGAGACACTCTAAATTCCTTCTTAAGGAGTAGTCTTCCCTCATGAGGTCAATTAAGAGTGGGCCGCTCTCTTTGAGGAGGCGGCTGGCGTACTCCAGCATTAGATTCCCCTCGGCCCTCGCGGCCTCCAAGATTCTTCTTGCTATTTCCTCATAGTAGTAGCCTGCTCGCTTAGCGGAGCGCCACGCCTTTAAGTAAAAGCGCTCAAGCTCCTCAAGGAAGCTCTTAGGCCTGCTCACCAGCTCCACCTACGATCTTATTCCATATCGCATCGAATATCGCCGTTAAGTGTCTCACGACACCGCCCCTGAGGAGCACGCCAACGTCATAGTTGACGAGAAGGTGCGCTTGCGTGAGGTTAAAGGTTCCAATTATTGCCAGATCCTCGTCAGCGATTATGAGCTTAAGGTGCGCCCCAACGACCTTCACCCCGCCGGACTCCTTAGTCGCGTAGCGCACCTCTAAATTTGGCAGGAAGAGTCTCATGGGCTCGAGCGCCCGTCTATTGCTTCGCGTATCCTCAGTTATTACTCTTAGTAAGCTGAGTCTCTTTAAGTCTTGGACGTGCTGCGCGAAGAGGGCGCTCATCAGATCGCCGACGTAGGGCATTGCTATCCTTAGGCTCCTAGAGGCGGAGCTGACGGCGTAGCTAAGGGAGTCTAACAAGCCCATAGATGCTGGAGGCGGGCTTCCTAAATCCCTGAGAAGCGGCGGGTTAAGTATTAGGCTGACTACGGAGCCGAGCTCCCTACCCTCCGCAGACTCCGGCGCGCCCTCTGCGCGGAGCTCCCACACGGCAGTTGCTATCGGCTTTGTTAAGTCCAGCACCTCAGCCCTACTGACTGCCCCCCCGGTTCTCGAGGGTGAAGAGAGTCTCGATTGCTTCATCCCAGCTGAGACCGGTCGCTTTAACTATCTCGAGTGTGGGGGCCCTTCTGCGCGCCTTAAGGAGCTCTATCACCTTTTCGGCGGCGCTCAAAGCTCGCCACCCCGAAGGTACATGTTTGCGGCCATCCAGCTCAGCATGAAGTTTAGACTTCCGCAGTTTTCGACGTAGAGACAGGCTCTGCACGCGGTTCTACAGGCCCTTGGGCATGGGGCCGCGCTCTGCATTAAGCGGTTAAGGAAGTCCGGCAGGCACTCCCTTATGGCGTCGACGCCGCCCACGCCGCCCGGGGAATCATCGTATATTAAGACCTCCAGCTGCTCTCCATCCGCATAGGCAGCCTCGCCAAACTCTCCATAAGAGAGACCTGAGAGCATCACGATGGCCTTCATGGCCGCGTGCGCCACCGAATGCGCTGCTGCTATCTCGTCTATAGGGACAAAGCCCTTCAGAATCTCTATGACGTGGCTGACCCTTTCTGGATCCAAACGCAGGAGGAGACCTGTAGTCGTCATGGAGCGGCCAGCGACTCGCAGAGTGCTGCTTCTATCGTCAAAGGCTAAGGCCGGAATTCTATTTCTCCTAGGTGCGTAGCTGTGGCCAATCAAGTAGAAGAGGGAGAGGACGTGCACCTTAAACCTTCCGAGGAAGGCGCCGCTGAAGGCTCTCGCGCCGAGCCCCCTATTTATGCGCTCGGTTAAGTCTTCCATTCTCTCCATCTCCTGGAAGACTACTTCAACGTAGGGTCTCGTGAGCCCCTCACTGGGGCGGGCGATTGCCCTCCTAATCTTCCCGCGCGGGAAGAAGAGAGCGCTGCCGCCGTCCTTGCAGAAGCCGCGGTCATAGCTGTCACAGCTGCTGTCGCTGAAGGGGCACGTGTACCTTAGCGTGTAGAAGGGTCTTTGCGGATTCTCGGCTTTCAGCCCCTTAAGGCCCTTGTGCCGCGGGCACTGAAGGCGGAAGACGCCAGTCGGAAGTATGAAGTAGTCATAGGCGCCACCAGGAGGCGAAGGAACCACGCTCACGCGAAATACCGTCATGGCGCCTGGATCGGTGGGCGCTCCAACATAGGCTTGTATTAGGCTACTGTCGCAGCTGCGGCACTTTAGTTCAGCTGCGGCTTCTCTCTTATTATAGACCCTGCTTAGTTGGACAAAAAGAGAGATAGGGAAAATATTCGGATTAGATAATTCCTTGTTCGCTATTGAACTTTTTAACAATCTGAGCAATGGCGATTTTCGGCAATGAAAAGTGTAGAAAAATGCGCTGTGAGTCAAGGTCCATATGGTGCAATTCTAATAATTCAAAAACTTATAATCTCTCTTTTTCATGAAAATAACAGGGAACGGAGAAAAACTAAGATAAGTACACTTACGAAGGAAAAAGAGTGGCTGTGAGAAACTAAATATGACGCGGGTAAGCCAGCTTACATGAATAGGGTGTTTAATAATGTTGTTTATATGGATAGGCTAGGCCGCCGAAAAATTCTGTTTACTCTGCAGATCATCAGGCCAGCTCTGAAGATCCGCTCTCTTCTCCATTTTCCGGCTTGATTCAAATAACTCTTCAATAAACCCACTTTACGTATGCTTTCTTCAAGCAACATTAGCTCTAAGCTCAGAGTTAAAGCTAGCAAACATGAGCTCATCAATATCAAGGGCATAAATAATATTTCTCTAAGCTTAAGCCAAACCCCAAACACCAACAATAAAAATGCGGCCAAATATTTAAAATATGAGTGGTAAATTTTTCTAAGTTGTTTTTAGAGAAGATCGGTTTAGTTGCCTCTCTTTAATATTTTGAGATATAAAGACTGGCTGAAAGGCATTTATAAGTTAGGCGCGTAATGCTCTGACTCCATCTAACTCAAGAAAGAATATATAGGCTAATTTTTCCAGCTTAAGCCGAGCAATCTTATAATCAACCCATGTAAGGCATCTGTCAACATAAGGGAGATTAAGGAGTCCTAGCAGAGATGTAAACCTATTAAAGGGAGGTGGTAAAAAGAACGCACCTAGAATAGACCATCCGATTGCAAGTGATCGTCTAATGTCCCTTATGCCTCGTATAGTAGTATCAACAGTTCCTCTAACCTCTTCGAAAACAGCCCTCGCTTCATCTGCTTTATAACGAAGCACGTCTATGTAATCCTCACCATATCTCTTATATGTCTCCACCTCTAGTATCTTAGCATTGTTAGGAGCCCTGATGAAATTCTCTATGATACGGTTACTAACCGGTATTCGCTGTAAGGTTTGATCAGAAGATAGCTGTAATATATGAGGGGAGGGATCAACAAGTATTTATTGTAACCGCATATAGTAGTGGGATTGAGAATATTATTCGTAGGAGGAAGAGGTCTGGGAGATGGATCTAGCCATAAAATATGATCCCGACGTAGATATTTTAGTGCTTAAGATTAGGTAGGGAGAACTGGCCAATAGGAGCTTCTATACAAGCTGGCAGCGTGCCGTCCTCCTTAATCTTCGGTCTCCGAGAACTGGCCAATAGGAGCTTCTCGACAATGACATTATTCTAGGCTATGATAAAGATGGAAAACTCTTCTACATCGAGATGATAGATGCGTCCAAAAGAGGATTAATAAATGCCCTACTCGACCTAGCAAAAATAGGAAAGAGACAGCAAAACTAATCCTCTCAAAAATAACCTGAAAATTACTACAATTCTATTGACTCTCAGCAGGATTAACCTCCACCAGAATGGGATTACCAAATAAATCTTTATGTGTAAAACCAAGATAATGCGAGAATCCATCAAGATTTTCTTCAGAAACCTTTTTGAGGAAAAACTGTTCTAATCTCTATTTGTTCTTTCCAGCTCAAGATATATTCTTATAACCATACCTAAAATGATCAAAATAATCGACCAGAGTTGACTCTTAAGTACTTCATTGAAAGAGGGAATCAAAAATACTATTAAAAGAGAGATTATCTCGCCGAACAAATGCATAATGGCATCTCTAGGAAAAACTAAACCAATTAAAAGGTTTCTCATAAAATCCGCAACGGCAACAAATGTTAGCGATTGATAGAGCATGTTTGTCGATAAGATGAATAATGAACTATCTTTTATCAGTCCAGATATTATCTGGATTACTTCAGACACTCCGGAAAACAGGATGGAGATTGCTATCTCGATGAAGGGGGCTGAAAAGCCCTCAATAAATGAACTTATTTCGTCTCTTTTTGCCATTTCTAGCTATGCGCATGCTCAGTACTCTGACAACAGTAGCATATTATGTCCATTCTGAAAGATAAGCATGCTTTTTCGCTTACCATACAAAATGATTCCATGAGAGCGTAACAAGATAATATTGCTAGAAGGTGACTGGAGCCCTGAGAGACTTTTCAAAGGATCTACGTCTACGTATGATAAGGATTTTCAAACTAAATTATTGTGTTGGGTTAGGGGATGTCGAGTTTGGTTAGTTTTCGTGAGGATTTGCATTGGGGTATGGGTTTTGGCGAGGTTACTAGGAAGAAGAAACCGTATGTTTTGTGTGGTAGCTGCGGGAAACTTATTCCGGTGAGATTCAGTGCCTGTATGAATTGTAGAAGGCCCTTTCCGCCGGAATATGTTTACTGCCCGTACTGCAGAGTAGAGCTCAT
This sequence comes from Candidatus Bathyarchaeia archaeon, assembly GCA_038882715.1. Taxonomy (NCBI): domain Archaea; kingdom Thermoproteati; phylum Candidatus Bathyarchaeota; class Bathyarchaeia (SeqCode); species Bathyarchaeia archaeon. Next base: position 3,587 of record JAVZNR010000019.1, on the reverse strand, counting down.
CAAAAACTCTGACTTATGCCCCTACTGTGGGTCGAAGCTGGATAAGAGCCCAGCATATTACATATACAAGTAAAGTAATGGCCGTGTGGAGGCATCAAAGTAGTTTGGAGGAAAACTTTCATGCAAAAGTTACTAGAGCTTTGGCAAGAAAACTGAATCTTAGTAGAGATTACGAGAGAATATTTGTAAAAGCTATTGTTGAGCCGGATAGGTGGCGGCGAAAGAACCCAAGAAGGAGGCACCACCAACTAAATTATTACACCATTATCGACCATGTGGTAAACGCGAGAATCTATTATCTTAGGGGAGATATTTCCTCTTGCTTATGGAATCTTGGTATTGCATTACACTATATTCAAGACGCTCATATACCGCCCAAGAACCAGAAATTTGCGACGTCTTCATGCGTCAATTGAGCGGAGATCTATCTCCATATCTCCAACCAAGATTGAAGCTGAAGTTAATGAAGCCTTCCACGCCAGTCTCTCGTCATCTGAGTTTGTTAGAAGAGTTGTTTCACAAATCGGGCAAGTTCATAATGCTGAATATGCTCTTAAAGAAGCCAATTAGAGCATCTGCTATGATAACGGCGGCAGTATTTGGGCCTAAAGAGTCTCCAAAAGACCTTGTCGTAAGCTATACATAGCCAAAGAGAAACGTAAAACAAGAGAATCTAAAGCAACTAAATCATTTTTGGCGGTTCTAGGGATAGGCTTTACGCTAAGTATTATTGTAGGCATCGTTACAAGCATTTCCTTAATCCCAACATTACTGCTATTGTCATTATTTTTAGCGGGAATAACCTACTGGGTTGCAGCTGGAAGCGATCCGGAATACGACAGGCTTAGAAGAGAAGCTGAATGGTATAACATCCAATAAAATGGCCGGAGAAGATGGTTAATGGAAAATCGTAGATTTATAGAGTGGATAGGCGGCATAGACCCATATGAGTGAGTGGTGCGCCTATATCCAGAGTGCGGTAAAAGATCATTTAATGTTAAAGTAATCTTTAATTGTTGAATTAGCATAAGTTGCTATTTGGTGTCCGGATATGGAATGTAAGCCCACTCGTGAGATGAAGGGCACCAGAACTAGGGGTTCGAATCCCACCCCCCGCACCATTTTACCGGTAAAAATTTATATCTAGGTTTAAATTTATTCTTTTGATTATATATGCCGCGCGCTAATAGGGGTAAGACTGAGACTATTAAGGAGAGAACCGTCTATATTTATCTGCCTTCTCTGGAGATGGTTGAGGATTGGAAGCGTCGAGCTGAGAGGGCTGGTGTATCGCTATCTAAGTTTGTTATTGAGCGTGTCCTAGACTCTATTAGGCGCGAGGATGGCGAGGAGGGCTATCTCAGCAGGGCCGATTTAATTAAGAGGCTTAGGGATGCTGAGGAGGAGGTTAAGCGCCTACGAGAGGAGAATAGGCTTCTAAGAAGGCTTGTCGAGAACCTGGATAATGAGCTTAGGCGCTATAGGGCAGCATCATTCCTAGAGGAGCATTTTGAGGGCGTTAGGAGATTCGATAAAGAACTTATTGAACTGCTTAGGGGCGGCGGAGTCTATAACGACGAGGAGATTTTAGCACGCCTAAACATCGATCCATCTAACACCGACCTCGTTAAGGCCGTTTCAAAGCAGCTCGAACTCCTCGAGGAGTATGGGCTTGTGGAGTTTACTGGGAGGGGCTGGAGGTGGAAGGGCTGAAAACTAGTTTACTCCAAGAGCATACGAAACTTATTGAGGGCTTTAAGAGGGACTGCAAGCTTAGGGGCATGACTGAAGAGAGCATAAGAAGGTATCTTTCAAGCGTGAGGATCTTTCTGAATTTCATTAAATTCAGAGGTTTAACAGTTGCTAATGTGGACTTGCATGCTTTAAGGGATTTCCTCCAGCATATAGTTGAGGGCGGAGCAAAGTATAAGACTATTGAGAATTACTTTTCAGCCCTATCATCATTCTATGATTATTTGGTATTTGAGGGCATTGTTGACAGAAATATTATTCTGCCTTTTAGGAAGAGGTATCTTAAGCGTTATAAAAGCGGCTATGATGATCCTGAGAGGAGGCTGCTTAGCGTTGAGGAGATGTCCAGGCTCGTTAACTCCATTATGGATCCTAGGGATAAGGCCATAGCCGTTTTGCTTGCTAAGACTGGTATTAGGCGTGGCGAGCTACTTAGGCTTGATGTGGATGATATTAATTGGGAGGATTACTCTATTACGCTTAAGCCCACGCCCAAGAGGAGTAACCGCATAGTCTTCTTCGATGATGAGTGCGCTAGGGTTCTGCGCAGGTGGCTTAGGGTTAGGGAGAAGCTTAACCCGCCGACAAAGGCATTATTCGTCAGCTACCAGAGCTTACAGAGGCTTGATAGGAATGGATTATGGAATGCGATAGTCAAGTATGCTAAGCGCCTAGGATTCCATAATCCCAATTCGCCGCGCCTAGAAGACCACTTCGGGCCCCACTGCTTTAGGCATTGGTTCACAACATGGCTACTAAGAAACGGGATGCCAAGAGAATACGTCAAAGAATTGAGGGGCGACAAGCGCAGAGAAGCCATAGATATATACCACATAGACAGAGAAGAACTAAGAAGAGCATACCTAGCCTGCATACCAAAACTAGGAATAGAATAAGTGTTTTTCGCTTAATCTTGCGCTGGGCTGGTACGGCTAAAGAATTGCTGAATATTGTATAATTTGCTTGTTCTTAGATTAATTAAGGTGTGAAACTAAAGAAGAGAACTTTAGTGAAGTAGAATGAAATGGGTTGTTGCCTTCGCTGTTAACAATCTCTTCGGATCTCTTCTATTACTGCCTGTAAGTCTTCTTCACTTATGTGGAAACCGTGCTGTGGGAGTGTTCTAATACTGTTTACTGCTTCTTCCTTTGTGATTATGTTGTGTTTCTTGAGCTGAGTTATTATCCAGAGTGATCCATGTACTTCCAAGTTAAGGGCTTTAGCAGATTTTCTTCCTCTCTTGTCATCAATGATTGCCATTACTATGGCTTCATTATCCTCTCTTGTTATGGATATTACTGAGGCTATGACGCTTATCTCGCCCGGCCCAAGGCCGCTCTTCTTTCTCTCGATCTCTTCCATGACTTCATTTGGTGGGATAATCACTTTGAAGTTTTGTTCTAAGAATTCTTTAATTCTTGGAAAACTTTTATATCTCCTAAGCTCATCGTGCACCACACTTGGTAACATTAACTCTACATTTGTAGCTTTTTTGTAGGCAATTATTTTATTTAGTAAACTTATGCGGGAGAGAGCGCTTATGGCGGATGTGTCAAATATTAAAATTTTCTTCCCTTTAGTTTTATTGTGGCTGTTGACCAACCAAGCTCCCTATGTCATCCTTGGTGTCGAAAATTTTTATGTTACGTTTTATTGCTTCTTCGATTATTTCTTCTACTGTGAGACCGGCGATTTTAGCTGCAAGACTCAGTGATATTTTTCCCTTCTCCAGCATTTTTAGGGCTATATCAACTCTTCTTCGGAAAATTTTCTCTTTAACGTCGCTCTTTTCTGACATTTCCGGAGGGGAAGTAGCATATACGTATAGTAGTAGC
>JAVZNR010000018.1 GCA_038882715.1 Candidatus Bathyarchaeia archaeon | reverse complement strand
GGCCCTTGTCTCAGTGCCCATCTCCGGGCTCCCGCTCTCACGGCCCGTACCGGTTATAGGCTTGGTGGGCCGTTACCCCACCAACTACCTGATCGGCCGCAGCCCTATCCTCAGGCGGTGCCGGAAGCACGGTTCCAGCACCCTTTCGGTGAGGGACCATTCCAGGCCTCCTCACCTATCGGGAATTAGCCCCAGTTTCCCGGGGTTATTCCCGTCCTGAGGGTAAGTTAGCTACGTGTTACGGAGCCGTCCGCCGCGCCCTCCCCGTCGGCTGGAGGGCGCCGACTCGCATGGCTTAGTCCCACCCCGATAGCGGTGGGGTCCGGCAGGATCAACCGGAGTTGGGGAGCCGTCGCATTGGTGAGTGGCGGGGGGTTGTGCTGGGCCCGCCTTGGACCTTAGCGTTTTAGGGCTAAGGTCTGCATTAATTGTGTCCGCAACTGGAGGTCAATGCTTCACTGGGAGGCTGAAGCGCCTCCATTATCTGCATTGACGCCGCCGTCGCGGACCTCGATATATAGTTCATTAATTCGTGCATAAATACTTTTTGGCTTTATTAATAAAACTTATCAGTTGATGAAGTTAATATTTTAGTGTTATTTAGTCTAGTGTTTGAGATGGTGATTATGAGCCTTCCCAACAAAGTTCGCGGTGTTTTAGAGCCGTTCATTGAGGATTTGAAGTCGCGTGAAACTATTTCCGGTATAGGGTTGTTTGGCAGCTGGGGCCGTGGGAACGCTGTTCCAAGTAGCGATATAGATCTTTTGATCGTTGAGGATAGGGATTTTGATTATGAGCGGGTTGAAAGGATAGAGGTGGATAACTGCCTCGTAGACTTAGTGTATATACCGAAACGCTGGATAACTTACAGTATTCCAGCGGAGATAGATCAGAAGCTCTACGAGCTGCAGGTTCTGTTTGATAGGGATGGTTCGCTGAGAAGAGCTAGGGATCTTATGGCTAAAGTTTACTGGAGGCCTGAAAGGGTTGAGATTAGAACTGAGTCTTATCTCATTGAAGCCGACGCATATCTGAGTCGAGCGAGATTAGCCTTCCATAAGGGCGATCAACAAAGCGCCAAGGTCAACTCTACTAGAAGTTTCCGGGCCCTAATGAAGATTCTGCTTGAAGTTGGGAGAAAACTCGCGTCGAATAGCTCCTTCACTAGGAGCCTTGAAGGCGCGTCTGAAAGTTTGGGTATGCGTCCTCTCTACGAGAACTATGTCAGCCTAGCGGGTTTCGTTGAACTTGACAAGGCTAGTGTGAAAAACATGCTCAGCGCGCTATCATTGTCTTGGAGGGGTATGATAAATTTTGTCAGGGAGAATTCATCGCTTCTGAAGGAAATTTATCCAAAAATCAGCGTAAAGGTCAACTATTATGGGCGGGAAGAGTTCCTTAAAGGTTTAATGGTTAGGGCGAGCAGCCTCATGGATGAGGCTACGCTGATTGAGGCAGCCCACTACATTTACCACACGTTGGCTGACGCGCTTGAAAACTACGTCTACTTCACGTGCATCGTTGAGGGCGTAAAATTCGACTATGCAACAATCATGAAGTGCCTAGGAGAATCCAGAAAATCGCCTGCAGAAGTATTTCAAGGAGCCACGGACGTTCTAAGGGTCAAAAATGTTTCAAGCCAAGACGCTGAAAAGGCCCTTAAATCTGTTAGCGAGGCCGCTGCGAATATAAGGCAGAGGAGGAAGGATTTAATAGCGCGCTTCATAGGCTAATATGGGCTAAGCTGCAGGGGCCGCCAAAAAGGAAATAAACTTGTAGAATCCTTAAAATATATTGCGTGAAGCGAGCGAATAAGCCCGGTGGTGTAGCGGTCAAGCATAGTGGGCTCTGGACCCACCGACGGGAGTTCGAATCTCCCCCGGGCTACCAAAACATGTTGTTCTTTTTCTTGAAAAGAGCCAGAAATAAGCCCTATTTCTGAACTTCGAACTCGAAGGTTAAGATTAAAGTTGTTTTTGTTTATGATTTGTAAAGCGCCTTCAAACATGCTTCTTTTGAGTTTATGTCCATTTTTTATCGTTGCGCTCAGTTTTTAGATCCTGAAGGCAGTAGGATTCTCGTTCTTTCTACGAGGCATCCTAACGGGCTTGGGGAGCGATATACTAACGGATATTACATGAAGGTATTTATAAATCATTGAAAAGCGAGACAAAATTATGTATCCTTTAAGATAAAATTATTGACATGGAAACAATTATAAAAATCGTAGAGTGCTTTTCTTTGTCTCAATGACGATCTTGTTGTTTTCTTTCAATATTGTGGCGGCTTTTGGCTCTCAGGATTCAGGGACAGGCAGCTATTATGAAGGGAAAACCTATACCGGGAGCTACTTAAGGGTTGGGGTTAATGACTACGGTGCTTTAGGTATTTATGATGCTGATTTAGATGAAGACGTTAGTTTCCAATACCCGATAGGCTATAGTTATGAGTCTCTGGCTGTGGGCCGGTGGGGTGACGGCTGGTCAGTCTTCTACGGCGATAGTAGTGCTGGATTCAGCCCCACTGATGATGCTTGGGGAACAATTTGGGGGCTACCCCAACAGTAACATGGACGGCAACACCATACGGCTACCTCCACACAATTAAAATATCCACAAACGACAGCGCCCTGCTACTGGAGTTTAGGGTGGAAATCTTCAATGATAAGAAGTATATTAAGATTGAAACCTACATAACAAACACTGGTACGGAGACTATAACAGACCTCGAATATAAGCGTAAAGTGGACTGGGACGTCTGGCCTCGGCTCATCGGCGCCTTATCCAATTATTGGGGTATGGATGATATAAGACCAAATCTTTTTAAGTCTCTGAAGTGTAAGGCTAAATGTGTTTCCTGCTTGGTGGTTGAGATTGGGTCTTATCCACCTCTATACTGGTGATGGTGAGGGCAAGTCTATTACGGCTTTTGGTTTAGCGTTAAGGGCTGTTGGGCACGGCTATAAAGTAGTTATAGTTCAGTTCATGAAGGGTAGGAAAGATATCGGCGAGTATAAGGTTAAAGATAGGCTTGCACCCAACTATGAGATCCACCAGTTTGGGCGGAAAGAGTTTATAGATCTGAAAAACCCTAGCCCAGTTGACTATCTGCTCGCGCAGAGAGCCCTTAAATTTGCGAGGAGGGCTTTAAAGAAGAAACCCCACCTCCTAATACTTGATGAAATAAACCTAGCGGTCTCAGTAGGGCTTATCAGCCTCCATGACGTCCTAGAGATACTAAACAATGTGCCGGAGCCGACAACCGTCATTTTAACTGGGAGAAACGCTCCAAAAGAGCTTATCGAACGCGCCGATCTAGTTACTGAGATGCGCGAGATAAAACACCCATGGCGGAGAGGGGTTCAAGCCAGAAGGGGTATAGAATACTAAGCCTAAGCCTTAATCTTAGGCTCGGCCCTCTCAGCCTCTTTAGCGGTCTTCTGTGCTGAACCCGTGATTCTTTCCCTCTCGCAGTAAACAATGTATAGGAATACTAGTGCGAAGGCGATGAGTATCAGTACCCGGAGAAGAATGTTGAGTGCGTCAAAGTATTGCCCAACGCTCATCTCGGATCAACCCTAAATTCTTTTTCAGCCCCAAGTATTTAATTGTTACTTTTCCACTCGTTCATCAGAAGGTCGTACATGTCATCGGTCTCCTCAATCTCATCGTACTGGCCTAAGGCCTCAGCGATCTTCTGCCCGATCAGGTGGTAGCATAAATAAGCTTTTCGGCCCATAACATGATAATAGAAGTCGTCGCAGGAACAGAACATTACATCAGGCATAACGAGATAATCTCTCTCCCTGCCGACAACTATCCAGACAACCCTGCCGCTCGGCTTAAAAACATATTTTTTAACCATGCCGTCTTTGACGGCTTTCCACGCCCTCCGGAAACGTGGGCCGAAAAGCGTGAGCAGCGCAGCTAAATGTTCATCAGTAAGCTTTCCTGACGCTCTGACATCTTCGCAGATCTTTTTGAAAGCATCGACCTCGGAATTTTCTTCTTTCATGGTTTTCAAGAAGAAATTAGCGTTTTCGCAGTAAATATATTTCGCTAAAGTTTCAGTTAAATCCCGATAAAATAGTGGAGTGTTGAAGCCCGAGTAAGGCTAAGGGAAGAGGACAACTGATAGTCTGGCGGTGAATTTACCCCTCATGTCTGCAATGGTTCATCACGCCTTCAGCCCGTCCATCGATAATCATTGGGGCAATTTAAACTATGGTTACTCGCAGATAAATTCTTTTAGGCTGAACCAGCCTAGGCATGCGAGGGGAAGAAATAGAAATATAACTTGAGGCTATAGTAATTGTAGGCGTACATGCTTCATAGGTGATCCTTGTGGGAGAGTTTCTATCCTTAAGCTCGGAGGAAGAATTAAAGGATGAAATATGTAAAACTATGAGGAGGCTCTTTAATAGGGGTTTAATCTCGGCTTTAGGCGGCAACATAAGCGCCCGCCTCCCCGGATCTAACGAGTTCTGGATAACGCCCAGCGGGGTCTTTAAGGGCGAGCTTGAACCCGACGATCTGGTTAAGGTGGATTTAAGCGGCAGAGTGATAGAAGGTTTTCTTAGGCCGTCGATAGAGACGCCGTTTCACGCCAAAATATATGAGAAAAGAGCCGATGTGAACGCGGTGGTGCACAGCCACAACCCTATCACAACAGGGCTGGCTCTAGCTGGGATAGAGATTCAGCCTGTAACCATTGAAGCTGCCGTTGTTTTAAGGAGGGTTAAAATTGCTCCGTGGGCTTTTCCGGGAACTGAAGCCCTAGCTAGAATAGTTGGCGAACATATTGAGGGCACAAGAGCCCTAGTGCTAATGAACCATGGGGTTATAGGCGTCGGAAGCAACCTGCTTGAGGCTGAGACTATAGTTGAAACCCTCGAAGAGGTTGCAACCGCGCAGTTCGTCGCATTGCTGTTCAGAAAGGATATTCCACGCATTCCTGAAGAGGACATGGAGCTAATAAAGAGGTTATATGGGGTTTAGAGGTGTTTCTCGTGTACGGTTACATGGGCAAAATCTTAAGAGTTGATTTATCCTCAAACAAAGTTTACGAGGAGGAAATCAGTGAGGAGATTGCCAGAAAATTTATCGGCGGCGTCGGCTTAGCGGCCAAAATAATATACGACGAGGTTAAGCCGGAGACGCCAGCGTACAGCCCGGAAAACAAGATCGTTTTCATGACAGGCCCCCTCACCGGGACACTGATCCCCTGCACAGGCAGATATGTTGTGTGCTCGAAGTCGCCTTTAACCGACGCGTGGGGTGAAGCCCATGCAAGCGGCTTTTGGGCCCGTGAGCTCAAGAGGGCTGGTTTCGATGGCATAGTGGTTGAGGGGAAATCTGGGCGCCCAGTCTACCTAGTTATTGATGATGAAGATGTTAGGTTAGAGCATGCTGAGAGCATTTGGGGTTTGGGTTGCCTCGACACGGAAGAAGTCTTGAAAAAGGATCTCGGAGGGGACTTTAGAGTCGCGTGCATTGGGCCGGCTGGCGAGAGGCTTGTCAGGTTTGCCGCCATCATAAGCGATGAGGGTAGGGCTGCTGGGAGATGCGGTTTGGGCGCAGTTATGGGCTCAAAAATGCTTAAGGCTATAGCTGTTAGAGGCTCGAAAGAGGTTCCTGTAAAGGATCCTGAGCGGATACGAAGTGTGCTTAAAAGAATATATCCGCAGATAATGTCTTCTCCGGTAACCCAGATCTATGCCTCATACGGTACAAGCGGCGAATTACTTTCTTTCCACGAGTACGGGGATGTCCCAATAAAAAACTTCGCTTTAGGCGACTGGGAGGGCATTGAAAGAATATCGGGCGAAATCTATAATAAAACCATGGTTAAGGCTAAGAAAGCCTGCTGGAACTGCCCCATAGCTTGCTGGAGACACGTAGAGGTAGGCGAAGGACCATACGCTGGATTAATGCTTAAGAGGGGGCCGGAGTATGAGACCTTAGCGGCGTTTGGCGCGCTCCTATTGAACGATAGGCTGGATGTTATAGTTAAAGCGAACCTTTTATGCAATCAGTATGGTTTAGACACAATTTCAACTGGCGTATGCATAGCCTTCGCCATAGAATGCTATGAGAGGGGCATAATTGATAGGCATGAGACTGGAACGGATTTAAGATGGGGCGACCCTGAAACAATACTAGCCCTCATAGAGGAGATAGGCGAGAGAAAGGGCTTCGGAAACCTGCTCGCTGAGGGCGTGAAAAGGGCTTCAGAGAAGATTGGCGGGGGAAGCGAGAGGTTCGCTATGCATGTTAAGGGTCTTGAGATGCCGATGCATGATCCAAGAGCATTTAAGGGTATGGGTTTACAGTACGCTGTGTCCAATAGGGGCGCATGCCATTTGCAGGGCTTAGTTTTACGGATAGAGCAGGGAGAACGCGTGACCGATCTAAAAATTTATGAGCGGCTTAACAGGTTTGAGACTAAAGGGAAGGGGAAGGTTTTAGCGATAATACAGAACTGGCATGAAGTCCTAGAATCGCTGATAATATGTAAGTTTCTCGGTATAGCGCCGGGCCACATACCCGGATTATATACGCTTGTGACTGGCATGCCTACGTCGCTTGAGAGCCTACTTGAGGCGGGGGAGCGAATATATACCCTTAAGAGGATGTTTAACGTTAGGTGCGGTGTAACCCGCAAAGATGACACGCTGCCACATCGAGTAATGTATGAGGGGTTAAAGGAAGGCGGTTCTCTGGGAAACACCATAAGCCCAGACGATCTCAAAGCGATGTTAGACGAATACTACGCGGCTAGGGGATGGGACGAGAACGGGATACCGAAGAACGAGACATTGAGGAAACTTGGATTAATTAAATAATAGCGTAGGCAGTTTTCCAGACACACGTATTTTCAAGAATTTATGTCTTTCCCTAGCTTACTTAGTTTTTAACTATATCGCTCTTATGCTTTACTTGAAATAACGACGCTAATAAGACTTAAATACTAACCTCGATAAATTCTTATCAATCCATACAGGATGTGCGTGGGATGCCCAGCCAATTTCCCGTTCGCGGAGAGCAAGCATAAAAAAGACGATAATATATCGCTTGGTCGTAGATCCCGTCGCCCTACTCATAACATATGTTTTGACAGGTGAACTCTCGGGGTCAATAATCGCCGTGCTTTTAATAGAGGCTTTCTCAACAGTTTTCTACTATGTTTTAGATAGACTAATGTAGCCTAAAATCCAGAATGAAAACAATATTCCCACCCCTATTTTTTATTGAATCTGGTGACCTGAAACTCGCCCATTAGACGCGTGCTTCTTCTATTCAGGATATACTTTAGCCTGAAAAATCCTCGTTTTCTCAGAAAACCTTACTTGGATAGCTTAGGGAAATCCACGTATCTTCGGGAGGAGTTAAATGATAATTATATGTACAGGTTAATAAGAATCGGCTAATTTTAACATAATAAACATATGAGAGCGAGCGATTGAGTGGAGGGGGCTAGAGTTGATGAAAGTTTCGGTTACGGCGCCGGCAGATATTACGGAGGATTATCTCCGCTGGCTTTCCGCAATAGGCGTCGATTATGTTGACCTTGGCTTATTTGAATCTTTGCCGGGAGCAAGGGAGCAAGGCTATCCGGATCTAGATAGGCTCCTTAAAATGAGAAGAAGACTGCGCGAGTTTGGTTTAGATATAAACCGCGTAACTCTACCCAGCGTAGGCAAATTTATGCTGGGCGAACCCGGCGGCGAAAGGGAGGTTGAAAACGCTGAGAAAACCCTAAAAATCTTAGGTGAGGCTAGAATCCCGATAGCCCGGCCAGCTTTCGCCCCATCCTCTATCTCTTGGCCTGAAGCTCACGCTGAACCCCAATGGGATGGTTTGGCTAAGCGTCATAGGGGCGGATACACTATGCGACGGGTTGACATAAGGCTGATGATGAAGCAGTTTAAAGAGAGGCCGGATGCCGCTCCTGAAGGCTTCCCAAGCATGCTGAGCTTATCCGACGAGTTCTGGTTGCGCTTTAAAGAATACTATAAGAGGATTGTTGAGGTCGCTGAAGACTACGATGTAAAGATAGCTATGCATCCCTCAGACGCCCCTCTACCGGACACCCCGTTCAACGGTTTAGGCCTCCATAGAATAATCGACTTCTTTCCCAGCAAAAACGTCGGCCTCATATATTGTGTCGGCACAAGATATGAGGCTGGCGGAACGCAGCTCGTATTGGACGAGATAAATTACTTTGGCAGAAAGGGCAAAATCTTCCTAGTGCACTTCAGAAACGTTAGGGGGAGCCTAGCGACAGCCGGATCCTTTGAGGAAGTTCTATTAGATGATGGAGACATGAATATGTTTCAGATTCTCCTAGCGCTGCATAAAGTAGGCTACAATGGTTGCTTAAATCCTGATCACGTACCCTATTGGGACGGGGACACCCCAGATCATAGGCAGGCTTGGTCGTACTCGGTTGGATATATTAAGGCGCTTTTAGCGGCGTTAGCGGCGCTACCATAAACGATGTTTCAAGCGGATAAGCAAAGACGAATAAAGCCTTAATACTCTCCGGCTACACTTGATTAGAAGGTGGCTAGATATGAAGAAGGTCTTTATCGATGAAATGACGCGTGAAGAGTTTAGGGAGATGGTGAGAAACGTTAAAGTCGCTGTGATTCCGACTGGAAGCACCGAGCAGCATGGCCCGCATCTACCCCTTAAAACGGATACAGCGAACGTGACCTATATCGTTAGGAAGGCGGCAGAAATCCTATATCCTCAAGTTATCGTGACGCCTCCAGTTACAGTTGGCTTCTCGCCTCATCACCTAGGTTATCCGGGAAGCCTGACGCTGCGATACGAGACATTTATAGGCATCATATTTGACTTATGTGAAAGCCTAAAACGCCACGGCATAAGTAGAGTGGCGATAATTAACGGGCATGGAGGAAACGAGCCTCCAGGATACTTGGCGGCTAGAAGGGTGCGGGACGAGCTTAATCTAAAAGTCATCTTCGTATCTTACTGGAATCTAATTCCTAGGGATTTAACGAATTCTCTAATCGAGTCTGGAAACGTTCCAGGCCATGCAGGAGAGTTCGAAACCTCCCTCGCCCTAGCGATCTATCCAGAATTAATTTCAGGCGCGTTACCTGGAGCCGCCAAAATATCTCGGAGCATCCAAGGGCTTATCTCCAATACTAATGAAGTTTTAATGGACGGGTATTCAGATAACCCCTCCTTGGCTTCGGCTGAAAAAGGTAAAAAGATTATAGAGGGCGCGATAAACGGTTTAGCATCATTGCTTCGCGACTTCATTGAGAAGGATGAATAGTCAGCGTCAAAACTTGATCGTGGCTACACGCTAGTTTAACGGCTTCGTAAATCTACAGGCGGCGCTCTTAATGTTTCTTAACCCATACCCGTTTTATTGATTAAAAACAACCGTTAAGCCCGCATCTCTCCCCTCTAGAGAATCTAGAAAAATAATGATCATGCTCCCTTCTTCCTAGGAGAAAGAATTAATTCATGCATCTACAGCTTATTCTGTTGAGGAGGAAAATCCCTTGAGAAGAATACTACTTATCTTAGCGATTCTCATCCTCTCATCGGCTTTAATAGCGCCTGTTCTCGGCGCCCCGAAGATTAGGCTGCTTCACCGCTACACTTGGGATGCCGACCTAATAAACACTAATGTCGCCCATAAGGAAGGCTATACTGGTAAGGGCGTCTACATAGCTTGATGTGCTGGCTCCTGGCAGTTGGGTTAGGGGGCTTATCCGGGCTTTCCGGGCTATAATCATCTGCCTTGGTGGGCTCCTGGAAGGGGCTGGATTAGGGCTCCGCCAAGCTTAGTTAACTTCTATTATCTTGGTGGGACGAGCATGGCGACACCTCACGTCTCAGCGGTCATAGCCCTAATGCTACAGAAGAATCCTAATTTAGCACAAGAAGAAGTTGAGGGTATTTTAAAGTCAACGGCCCTGTCTATTCCGCCGGGCTCCATGACCGTGTATGATTATGGCCCAGATGGATGGGGCTGGTATACCTACGAGTGGGATGAGACTGCTACTGGCGCCGGACTAATACAAGCCGATAAAGCGGTTGAAAGTATTCCATAGCTATGAGTTTATGAAAAAGTTTTCTTTCCCATATATTTTTATTCGTCTAAGAGGCTGACAAAACAGCGAACTAAGTACTTCTTTACGTAGTAATAGTTTCCGTGGTTGTTGCTACGTTAGTGTACTTTTTGGCGGCATTTATGAGTTTCTTGTCGTCGGTTACTAGGGTTAACTTGTTTCGTTTTGCGATATGGATGTAGGATGCATCGTAAATGGTTATCCCTTCTTTCATGGCTATTTCTAATACCTCTTTTTCGGAGCCTTTCACGGTATATAAATTTAATACGTTAAAAATATTAGATAACAGTTCAATTAATCTGTAGGCTATATCCACCCGTATTTTCTTAAGTATATAGCTCTTTTTCCAAACTGCATTAATAGATTCGTAGACGGCAAGATCTGTAGTGCATCCCCTTGCGAAAGCTTTTATATTTCCCCTTTTCACGAGATTCAGTATAGCGCTCGCATCGTAAAGATACAGAGCTACCTACCTTCCCTATCTTCCCGTATCAGCTCAACTATTTCTTCGTCAGGTATCTGGGATAGTTCTTTAGATAACTCTCTAGATAACTCCTCCAGTTCCTCAAGTACCCGTCTCTTAACCTCCTCTTCAAGAGCCCTCCTAATAATAGAACCGGACTTTATATTATATCTGTCTAGAAGCTCCTTTAACCTCCTTGGAATCTTAGCAGAGACTGTAACATACTCCACTCAAAGCACCTAGGTAGACCTATATAAAGTTTTCATAAATTTCTTACCTTAACATAAAAAAGATAAGAGGTTAGACCGCAAATAGCATATGATGGCGATGTTCCCACCGCGCTTCTCGTTTGACCCAGATGGAAGAAGCGGAGACACATATGCTCTAAACAAAACTACTGGAGGAGGTTAAGGAGGCTCTTGGCTACAAAAGCCTAAACGACCTTTTAGAAGACTGGACGAAATCAGCCTTCTTAGGTGCAAGGATACAGTATGGTAAGTACCCGGGAAGACTATAACCTTTATAAACTCATAAATCGGCTCATAACAGTCTTAACTGGTGAAGACGGACAAGAAAAAGTTTTCTTGGTGCGGCCGCCGGGATTCGAACCCGGGTTACCGGCGTGGCAGGCCGATGTCCTAGACCAGGCTAGACGACGGCCGCCGTTTTTGCTATTAGTGTTAACTTGGTTTTCCTCTATTAATCTTTTTTGGCTATCGATAAGTGTTAAATATTGCCGGCTTCTTGTTTTATATGGTGATTTGTATTTGGTGGGTTGAGGTATGAGTAAACCTCTCTTTGAGGGGGTTTTTCCAGCGATAATAACGCCGTTCGACCGTGAAGGTAACGTTGACTTCGATGCTTTAAGAGGGGTTGTACGCTTCCATGTTGAGGCGGGTGTCCACGGCTTCTTTGTCTGCGGAACCGTTGGTGAGGGGGCTTTAATGAGCATTGAGCAGAGAAAAGCCGTTGCCGAAACCGTCATTAAGGAGGCTTCGGGTAAAGTTCCGGTCATAGTGCATGTTGGTACAACTAATACGAGTGAAAGTGTGGATTTAGCTAAGCACGCTGAGGGAAGCGGGGCTAAGGCTGTCGGGGCGATAAACCCGTTCTTCTTTAAACCCGACGTTGAAGGATTGATGATGCATTATCAGGAAATTGCCTGCGCTGTGAGGATACCGGTCTTCGTGTATAATATTCCGCAGCTAACTGGTTTTAATATTACGCCCGACATATTCGTAAAACTATGTGCGGTAGAAGGCGTCTCCGGGATAAAAGATTCAAGTGGAAACCTAAGCCAGCTCCAGACAATTATTGAGACGGCTCCCAAACCCATAACTGTCATAAACGGTGCAGACGACGTTTTCCTAGCGGCCCTTCTGGTCGGCGCCAGCGCAGAGATTTCCGGAATAGCTAACGCCGCCCCCGAGCTAATGGTGGAGCTCTACGAATCCTTTAGGGAAGGCAACTATGAGAAAGCCCTCAGCCTTCAGAGGAAAGTGAATGCGCTGAGAAGAGTGCTCTACGGCATCGGCCCATCAAATATTGCGACGATAAAGGTGGCTCTTGAGTTAAGGGGGATAAAAGCGGGGCTGCCGAGGAAACCCTTAAGACCGATGAAGACCGAGGAGGTGGATAGGCTTAAGGAGAAACTAAAGGCTTTAGGCCTATACTGGTAGCCAGCGCCCCAATGGCTCTGAAACAGTTAACAGTCATATTTTTCTGGAATGTTGGATTAAAAGTTAGTGGAGGATCCGAGGTGGCAAACTCGCATGCATGGTTAATGCCGCCGAAGCTCTCTTCCCAAGAGACTATGTGAAACTAATTTTGAGAAGCTAAAGCCTCTTTGAAAAGACCAGGTTAACTGGTTTAATTTAAGTTTTCTGACATTTTTAATCCCATTTCTGCCTAATTTTCACGGCTATCCCTTCTCTAGATCCATAGTCATGGCTCCGGCCTTTAGGTTCTCAGATTCATGGAAGAAGATGGCTAGAAGGTAGAAGAAGATGAACCAGCTGATGAATAGGCTGATGTTTAGGATCAATTCGCTTGTATAAATGGATAGGAATGTGTAGGCGGTCATTATGCCTCCATGTAGTGAAGCCGAAGTATAAATGTCTGAAGTCTCCCTTAGAGCCCCGGCTAAGCATCCGAAGGCGAAGCACCCTAGGATGTGTAGGGGCATCCACCAAGCCGGCTCCCACCTAGATGTAATCGGGTTCCAGTAATTGCCTATGTGCATCAAGGCGAAGATTACGGAGGTTAGAAGTAGACCCACTCCATAATCGACTTTCCAAGCCTTAAAGACGAGCCTCCGCCAGCGCTTCTCAAAGACTTCGTTGAGCTTAGACTGCACATAACCCCTAAAATAAGCCTCCTCAACAAGCCCAACGAAGACCATGTAGAAGACCAAGTTTAGAATTATGCCGAGCGGTGACAGCCCAGCAGGCTTAGCCATGCCCAGAGCCGCCGACATCGCAATTGAGATCACTGTGGGTAGGATAAATGCCGCTATAAATGCTGAGCTCCACTTCAATGTGAAGCGCGGGCTTCTGGGCAGGAAGCCGTAGATCCTAAAGCTCCTCCTGGGTAAGGTGATGGCAAGTAGGGCTATGAGCATCATAAATGCTGGGAAGCCAAAATGCCAGAGCATACTACACTTCAAGTAGGCTAAATAAGTCTCGCGGAGCCACCCAACAAAAGTCAGAAGTAGAGAGACTAGGCAGACCTCAAGTAAAGCCGCATACCGCTTACCTAAGGAGGCCACACTAACTATATCCTACAGTATAAGATAAAAATCTTAGCAACCTTTTAGTCAGATAGCCCTAAAGAGTTCTATTTAAGTTTCCGTGACCAGTCTCATTCTGTTCAATTTTCGTGACCAGTAGCCTTCATGTTTTTCTGTTTATTTTTCGTGACCAGACTTCTAATGGCCTTTTGAGTG
>JAVZNR010000017.1 GCA_038882715.1 Candidatus Bathyarchaeia archaeon | reverse complement strand
CATTATTCTTGTTGGTACAGCTACCTTTTCTTCCCATATCAACCACCACAAACAAATAAGAGGGAGGATAATATTATCTGGGAGGATCTCTACTCCTCCACACCTCCCGTCCGGAGGACCCTTATCTACTCGATGGATCATCGTGGATGGTGCTCAACATCTTAGGCGCATTCGGGGTTTCAGCGTTTCCTGAGGAACCTCTATAAGGTATCCGCAGTTGCCGCATTGGAAGCACTTAGTTGGCAAGCTCATATTTATGTCCCCGGAGACCGCCCCATCCCTCTCTCAAGCATACTTCTTAACTCTTTTATCCGCGCCTCAACATCCTTTATCTCCTGCTCGATGCTAGCCTTTTCATCCTCAAGATACTTCTTATAGTCTTCTAGGGCAGCTATCTCATCCTCTAAAGAGTATGGAGCTGGCGGATACGGATACGCGTAGGGAGGCGGATACCTCAACCAGTGTCAGCACCACCATCTCCTATACGCTCTCGGCCACACCATACTCTTTCACCCTCTTACGCTAATATGGCGGGACCCAATATGGATGCCAGAAGCCCCAGCCATAGAAGGCGTATGGCGGATAAGCCGGCCACCTTAAAACCCATGGATATGCTAGAAGACGCCAGCACCATCCTCGCCCAAAGACCCAGCCGGGCCTCTGCCAAGGCGGAAGATAACTGAATGGCCCTCTACCGGGCCATAGTCCAGTCCAGCCGCCTGCACCCCTCCAACCCCACGCCATCTCTTATTCACCTCGATTAATTTTGTGTTTATGCACGTTTTTCAATTATGTGATATTGCACAAAAACATATAAATATTTTGTTCACACTATATTAGGGCGAGCGCTATGTGGTGTCATAGATTTAGGCATGGTAGAAGGGGCAGATTACCTAAACCAGTAATGCTGGGAGCGCAGCCGCTAATAAGCGGCTTCATTCCTACTCCGCCGAGCGGCCTAGAACCCATACTCTTAGACTCTGCGGAGCTTGAAGCCTTTAAGTTAGTTGATTTTAAAGGGTTATCGCAGGAGGAGGCTGCGAGGAAGATGGGTGTTTCTAGGGGGACTGTTTGGCGGCTTCTTCAGAGGGCTAGGCGAAAGGCAGCTCAAGCGCTTTCTGAAGGGAGAGCGATACATATTATTCCCGTTCATTATGAAAATAAGCAGTAACCTACCGGTGTGATCACTCATATTATTGGGCGCAGTAGGTTAAGAGCTTCCTTGTGAAAGCCCTAAAGGATTACTTTACTCCTTCACAGACTGTTTTCCGGCCAATAGATTACTCCAGCAATCATGAGAAAAAAATTATTAGTTGAAGATCCTTCAACTAATAATTTATCGTTAAAGCAATAATTCTTTTCTCTTATTTTATGTGGATACAAGAAAGCATATATTCAACCTTTTCACTGTAGTTTCCTTTTGGAAGGATAGGCCTTGCAGCAATATGATGTAATAATTGTTGGTGCAGGTCCAGCTGGAATATTTTCTGCCCTAGAGCTTGCGAAGAATACTGGTCTTAAAATCTTGATGCTTGAAAAGGGTCCAGACATCGGTAAGCGTAGATGCCCGGCTACTAGGGGTTTAGGCTGCGTGAAATGTGAGCCTTGCTCCCTCCTTTCTGGCTGGGGTGGAGCTGGAGCCTTCAGTGACGGTAAACTAACGATTTCTACGTCTGTTGGCGGCTGGCTTAGCGAATATGTTGGTGAGGATAGGCTTTCAAAGCTGATAGAGTATGTTGACAGCATATATGTTAAGTATGGTGGAACCCAGAAAGTTTATGGTGAAGATATAGATGAGATTGAGAGAATTGAACGTAAAGCGGCTCTGGCGGGTTTAACGCTTATTAGGCAGAAGATCAGGCATCTTGGAACAGAAAAATGCGCCGAAGTTCTTCAAAGAATACGTCAAGAATTGAATAATAGTGTTGAGGTAAGAACTAGAACTGAGGTTAAAAGTCTACTTGTAAAAAATGGTGAGGCTAAAGGTGTTGAAACCGCTGATGGCGAAAGGATATATGGGAAATACATTATTGTTGCGCCCGGAAGAAGCGGAGCTGAGTGGCTTAAAAGCGAGGCTCAATCTCTTGGGTTAAAAACCCTCAATAATCCAGTTGACGTAGGTGTCAGGGTTGAGATTTTGGCTGTAACGATGGAGGAGTTAACAAACGTGCTATATGAGCCTAAATTCATTTATTATTCAAAAGCATTTGACGACCAAGTTAGAACGTTCTGCGTTAACCCATACGGTGAAGTTATCACGGAGTCATACGGTGGCGTGATAAGCGTTAATGGGCAGAGCTATGCGGAAAGAAAAACCGAGAATACTAATTTCGCTATCCTTGTGAGCACATCCTTCACCTATCCATTCCGTGAACCAATAGCTTACGGTGAATACATTGCTAGGCTGGCAAACCTGTTAAGCGGCGGCGTGATCATACAGCGTTTAGGTGATCTGGAGATTGGCAGGCGATCCACTGAGGAGAGGATAAGCAGAAGCATTGTTAAACCGACGCTTAAAATAGCGACCCCCGGAGACTTAAGCTTTGTTCTACCCTACAGGTATTTAACTGACATAAAAGAGATGCTTATGGCGCTTGATAAAGTCGCGCCTGGAGTATACTCAAAGCATACTCTGCTTTACGGCGTCGAGGTGAAGTTTTATTCGTCAAGGCTTGAGTTAAATGAACACTTGGAGACGAAAATAAAAAATCTGTTCACGATAGGTGATGGCGCTGGGATAACGAGAGGATTAGTTCAGGCTAGCGCAAGTGGCATTATCGTTGCAAACGAGATAATGCGGAGAGAAAGAAGCAGGTTAAAAAGCCAAGCGGAAGAGAAAGATTAAAGTAGTAGCGGTAAAATAGCGTAAACTTTAGCTGCTGAGAGCAGTCCGCTAACAGTGACATATTCGTTTGGAGCATGCGCCAGCTCCTCTATGCCAGCGCCGAAACCTAGGCATGTCATTCCTAAAGCCTTCTTTAATCGTAGGGCATCAGTTGCGCCGAGAAGTATTTTAGGCTTAGGCTTTACGCCGGTCGCGATCTCAACAGCTTTCCTTAAGCTCATAGCGTATTCAGAGTCCCAGCGCTCATAGTATCCGCCCTCAAAGCTGATTACCTCGGCTTTAACTCCCTTTTCACCAAAGGCGGAAACGAGATCGTGGAGACGTTTTATAACGTTTTCTGGATCGACGCCCGGTGATATTCTTATATCGAAGAAAGCCTCGGCGTAATCCGGTATAACATTAATCTTCACTCCACCATTCATCATCGTTAAGCTTACCGTAGGATAATGAAATGCTCTCCTTATAGCGTCCCTTTGCGTTTCGCTCAGTCCCTTGTCTACCAGAAGATATTCTACGCTTGACTCAACAGGATCTTTTAGGTCCGCTGGAAGATTAAGGTTGTAATCACCTATCTTCTTTACATTTTCAATAGCTGGAAGTATCTTTTCTATAGCGTTGTCCCCATAGAAGGGCATGCTCCCATGGGCTGTTTTTCCAGTAGCTTTTAAATGTAAACGTATGTAGCCTTTACACCCGACATCTATGTATGGTTCTCTGCTTGGGTCCCTGCTGAGCGAGTCACCTACGAGGCACATATCTCCATTTATTAAGCCTTTCTCAATCAGCCAACATGTCCCATCAGGCGATCCGACCTCTTCATCACATGTAAACCAGAAGTCAACGGTGGCTTTACTCTCATCTGCCACGTCGTTTAAAACCTTCGCTGCAACCATTGCAGCCGCACAAGACCCTTTCATATCGCTTGAACCCCTGCCGTAAACCCGCTCGCCATTAAATACGCCGCCGAAGGGATCGTAGACCCATTTCTCCCGTAAACCAGCCGGAACAACGTCGAGGTGACCTAGCCAAACAATCTTCTTATCAGGTTTGCCCTGAACCCTAGCGTGCACGTTAACCTTTTCTTTCTCCTTAGCGTTAAAAGAGACCTTTAAGCCAGCATCTTCTAAGTAAGCCTTAACGTATTCTGCGCATTCGAGAGTATTGCTTGGCGGCGAGATTGTTTGAAACTTTATTAAGTTAGACGTAATCGACACAATTTCAGCCTTTAACCTATCAATTCTATCTAAGACGTCACGTATTAGAGATAACGGCATTATCGCGCCCCCTGTCAAGTTACGATTTCACTTAACCTCCCGTTTTCTGCAGCATACCGTATTTCAAGCATTGGCAAATCCATTGAGGCCTCTATCCTATCGACACCATATTTTCTGAGGATCCTCTGATACTTTAGCGTCAATCTGCGCATTTCAGGAGAAGTGGGGCCAACACACGGGCTCCCGGGGACTCTGGGGCTGACATCAAAAATGTAGAAAGCCAACCTCTTCTGCTCTGGATCATCAGCATCGTAGGCTATAGCTCCCTGTAAGGCGAATAGACCGATTATGCCCGGCGGATATTCTTTCTCGCAAACTTTTATGAATTTATCGGCAGCCTCATATACTAGTGGTTTCTGGGATTCTCTCATAGTTAGCCCGTAATGACCTATCTCCTCATTTTTAACTGGAACATCCAGCATGAGCTGATCTCTTGCTGGAAGACTTAGAATCCCATGAAGGTTTGTCTGCTTCCTGTCATCGAAGCCTAGAAAATCAAATTCCCCAAAATAATCCTTTAAAGCCCATTTTTGGAAGTTCGCATTAAACTTTTGCCCGAGAACATATTCTTCTATGCGGGCTCTCCTCAAGCCTTCCTCGTCTATTACTTCCTTCCTTATTAACTCTTCAGCTTTCTTGTAGTAGTCCTCGGGTGATGAAGCGTAAAAGAACGCCCGCTCCAACGGCTTCCTTTTCTGCTGAACTTTAACTATGACAAGCCTATCAATATCTTCAGGCCTATCAAATTTCTTAGGTATCTTTATGCCAGCCTTCTCTAAAAGCCAATATTGATTTCTAGGAGCGGCTCTCTCCTCAGTCCTTAAAAGAAAGCGGTTACCATATATTGGAACCCTAAACTTGTTCTCAATGTTATCGTATCCAACGTAAACTGAGAACGATCTGTTGGGAATAAAAATGGTATTTAATTCTAACATTTTATCCTGAACATCTTCTCTCATTATATCCGAGAACTTATCTAAGAGTATCACGTGATCAAAGAGATGCCTATTATAGTCAGCGTATAATGCTTCCCTACCTTTTTGACAGACAACTAGAGTCTGAAAGCCAAAAACCTTAGCAGATACTCCTACCTCCTCAGCTGAGTGAGACCCTAAAACGCCAATCGTTATTCTCTCAGGACAATATTCCGAGATAATTTTCCGAGCTTCTCTCCCCATTTCTCTCAAGCTTATCACCATAAAAAATGCATTATTACCCTAATATTTCCTTTAACCTGCCCTGCTCTATGGCTTCCCTTATCTCTAAAGCGATCCTTCGCCCGGTGCTCATCGGTTTACCATGCTTAATTAACGCATAAGGCGAGGTTTCCATAAAAACGTTTGTTCCGGCAACAATCCTCGCGGATATCTCAAAAACATAAAACTTTAGATCTGGCGTAACAACGGTCTCCAAACAGAATGGCCCATATATCCCCGGACTACATATTTCCCTCGACGCATCAACAACGCGTTCCCCCATCCTAAAAACCTCTGGTAAAAGGGATTCGCGGAGCATGAGCGGAAAGTTTCCAACAATTGTATATGTCACTTTAAGGTCGCGTTGTAGGCTGGAAGGTATTCTTCCAATGCCGTCCACATTTGACTCATAGCGCCTGTCAAACCCCATGAGCTCAAGTTCATCGCGTATAACCGAATAAAAGTAATGGATATAGACTGGGATGCCGACAACATACTCCTGAATAACGTATTCTTTTATGTTTCCTATTTTACGTTTGAAATCGCGTTCATTCCTAACTAAGAAGTATCCTTGACCGCCCTTAGCGCCCGGAAACTTCACTATGGCGAGCCTGTCAATCTCTGAGGGGTCCTTAAAAACTTTCGGTAGGTTTAATCCTGCTTTTTCAAGCCATATTCTTTGCTTCTCTCTGTCGCTTTCCCAAAAGAGTATTTTTCTATTCCCATAGTAGGGAACCTTCATTCCCTCGATAGTTTTTAGATCCACGTATGCTATTAGTGATGCATGCGGGATTAGAATGGCATTCTTCTCAAGAAGAATGTTTTCAACGGTGTGGAAATCGCTGTAAGACGGTATCTTAATTATCTCGTCCGCAACCCCGAATTTCCTGTAAACGAAGGCGTGATCGCTTATACACACAGCAATTGTTCTAAAACCTTCGTCTTTTGCGCCCTTTAATATTTGAAGCGCAGAGTGGCTTCCGAGCGTCGCTATTGCATAGTTCATGTTTAATGCGCCTCCTAAAAAGCTCCTAAATTATTTTTGGAACCCAATACATTATGACGAAATTCACTGCGATTGCCGCTAAAGTTACAAAGACCCAGAATCCAAGATTCCTCAATTTAGTTCTAGCAACATCAAATCTTTCCGGAATTAGGTAAAGGTTGCTGCTAATTGAAAGAATACTTGATAGGGCTAAAGAGGCTAGAAAGTAACTATTTATACTGGGATCAAAGGCAAGTCTAGATCCAGCTATGACAACAGCAACCCCAGCCATGAATGAGCCTACTAATGCGAAAAAAATTCCTTCTACGCCTTCCTTAGCGAGCGTTAATGCGATGTTTACAAAGACGATTATCGCTATACAAATGGCAGCCGATATGATTCCATTTTCTTCAGGAAGCCCCCTACTTGTAGAACTCACTAGGATCGTGGTCAATAAGAGCAAAAGTGAGGCGACCCCTTGCATCACAAACGCTCTTTCACCCTTCAGTTTTTCAAGCCATTTTTCCATCTTCTCTTCACTTTCCTTCTCTCATTACGGAGAAGGAATTTAAATGTTTTTCTTGGAAAAGCAATGTTACAAATTGGGCTGAACCTATTTACCGCTCGGCTTCAGAAAAGGATCTAGATTTTATTCTTTAAATATTCTCAGGATTCCAATGTTCTCTCTTCTTATGAAATCCATAACCTCAGCATGAGTGGGGCAACCTTCCATCGGTCCAAACTTAGTCACAGCCAATGCGCCAGCCGCATTAGCGTAATATCCGGCTTTTTCAGCGCTCCAACCCCTAAGCAACCCTACCACAAAGGCAGCATCATAAACATCCCCGGCCCCCGTTGGATCGACTTCTTCCACCGTAAATGCGGGTATATGCTTTTTCCAGCCCTTCTCATATATTGCTGACCCTAATCTCCCCATTTTTAAAGCAATGATGTTTACACCTTTATCCAGCAATTTACTGCAGGCTGAATCCACATCATGGCTATTGGTGAGCGCTTTCACTTCTTCAGCGTTTGGTAGGACCATGTCGGCCCTTTCAATAATTGGCTTACATATTTCTCTCACCTTTTGTATAGGCATAAGCTCCAGCCTAATGTTAGGATCAAAGGATACCGTTGCTCCTATACCATGAGCTATTTCCACAGCTCTATAGCATGCCTCGCGAACTCTATTTGCGATTAGAAGCGCTGAACCCATAATATGTAGATGTTTAAACCTAGCTATGTAATCAGCATCAACATCCTTTACAGAGATCCTAGAAGAAGCTGATTGCTTAAGATGAAATATGAATTTTCTAGAGCCATCCGAAGAGTACGATATGAACGCTATGCCGGTAAGATAATTTCTTAAAATCTTAACGTGACTAACATTGACACCATCGCTCTTAAGTCTATTAAGCACGAGCATACCAAATTCATCGTCTCCAACAGCCCCAATTATCGATGATGGAAACCCTAATCTAGCGACGGCATCAGCGAATATCGCTGGAGCACCACTAGGATAAGGACCTACAAACTCTGCTGAAACACTGAACGGTACATCTCTCGTTTTCCGCATAATTTCAACAAGTATCTCGCCTATGGTTAGGACGCTCATCATGACCTATTAAAGTGCAAGAATTTAAAAAGTTTAATTAAATGAAAAGGAAATCTTCTTCGGGGGATTAAAGCCATGAAGGCTGCGGTCTTATATAAACCGTTCGATATGAGAATCGAAGATGTTGAGACCCCGAAGATTAATGCCAGGGAAGTTCTAGTTAAAATGAGGCGTGTCGGGATATGCGGATCAGATGTGCATTTTTATTGCCATGGGAGAATAGGCACATTTATTGTGGATCATCCGCTGATATTGGGGCATGAGTGTTCGGGCGAGGTTGTAAAAGTCGGTGAGGAGGTTAAAGGTATAAAGGTTGGCGAGAGAGTTGTGATAGAGCCGGGTTTTACATGCGGCGTATGCGAGTATTGTAGGTCTGGACGCTATAATTTATGTCCAAACGTCCGTTTTTACGGCGCTCCACCATATAACGGCGCGTTCGCCGAATACGTTTCGGCTCCAGCTGAAAATGTTTACCCAATACCTGAAAACATGACTTATGAGGAAGGGGCAATGATAGAGCCTTTAGCCGTAGGGCTTATGGCAGCTAAAAGAGGCGGCGTTTCCGTTCACGATAGCGTTGCCATATTTGGCGCTGGGCCAATAGGGTTGCTATCTTTGCAGGCGGCTAAATCTCATGGGGTGATTGAAACATTCGTCATAGATATCGTAGAATACAGGCTTAAATACGCTTCAGGGATGGGCGCCAAGTTCACTATAAACGCCTCAAGGGAGAACGCTATAGAGCGAGTCATGGAGCTCACAGACAATAAAGGGGTCGACGTAGTTATCGAAGCCTCAGGCTCGCCGAAAGCCTTCCAGCAGGCATTAGATGTCGTTAAACCTGGAGGGCGTATAGTGCTTGTTGGCTACCCATTAATTGAAGTTCCGATAATTGTCGACAAGATCTTAATGAAGGAGCTAGACATTAGAGGCGTGCATAGATATGCGAATGTTTTTCCAACAGCCATCAAGCTGGTCTCGTCTAGGAAAGTCGACGTAAAATCTCTAGTCACGCATGTTTTTCCTCTTGAAAAGATAGTGGAGGGCTTTAAGGTGCACATGGATAAAATTGGGAACCCGATTAAGGTTCAGATTGAGGTTTAAGCGGGAACCTCTCCTGGAACCAATTTCTCCATGTCTGGCTCAAACCCAAGCCCTATTTTCCTTGGCGCGTGAAAGCACCCTTTTACCGGTTTTAGCTTATCTTTATTGAAAGCTTGTTGAATGAATGCATGTTTCACCAGATATTCGATCATTGGACAGACATGCTGTGGATGCGAGAATATGATGGCTTGAGAAGGCTCGGTCCAGCCTGCGTGCGGGATGACTGGAATGCCTTCCGAAGATGCTAGTGCGCAAATTTTTCTCATCTCAGTTATACCTCCCGCCCACAGCACATCCATTTGCAATACATCTACTGCTCCACGCTTTAAAAGTTCCTTCGCGCCCCATCTAGTGTATTCATGTTCGCCGCCAGCTATTGGTATCTCTGTCTTCTTACGGAGCCTAACGTAGCTATCGATGTCGTCGGGCATAAAAGGCTCCTCAATCCATCTTGGCTCATATCTTTCAAGCTTTTTAGCCATTTTAACCGCGTAATCAAATGACCAGCTCATCCAGCAATCAAGCATCAAATCTATATCGTATCCGACAGTATCACGGATCGTCTTTACAAGCTCAATATTTTTCTGCATTCCATATATGCCGCTCTCAGGCCCGTACCGGAAGAACCATTTCATGGCTTTAAAACCTTCTTCAACCATCTTTAGGCTCCTCTCAGACACTTTTTCAGGCTCTAAAGAGAACCCGAGCATACTAGCATAAGCTGGAACCCTCTCTTGAACAGGCCCTCCAAGCAATCTGACCACGGGTTCTCCTTTGGCTTTTCCAATAAGGTCCCAGAGCGCTGAGTCAACCGCGCTTATTGCCATCATGCACTCACCCTTCCGCCCATGAACCTGATACCTATACATGATATCCCATAACCTCTCTACGGCGAACGGGTCCTCTCCAATAATCAGGCGCTTAAGATCTCGAAGAACTATTGAAGCTACACTGTAAGAAATTGGGCCAAATAAGCCTCTCACGCCTTCGTCCGATGAAATCTCTAGAAATATTTGCTCAAAGATCTGGCGACCCCCGAGAAATTCAGCCCCCTCAGCCCTAAACCTTTCATAAAGGTCTACGGGTCTGATAAGGCGCTCCTCCCAGAAACCTTCGGGAATAATTCCCTTTTCCTCACGTAATTTAAAGCAGCGCACATCCATAATCCTCATTTGACCACCAAAACTAGCACTGTCTTATGAACGAATATAAGAAACTTTTCAAAAGTTTTTGATCTTTTATAGTCTCTAAAGCCAAAAAAGTTATAAAGGTGTATATTAGACTCAATATGCCGGGTGGAGAAAAATATGCCCAGCCTATTTGAGGAGATAGAGAGGTTAAAAGTAGGCTGCCGGAAACTCGCCATTTTTTGGCTGGGTCAAAACTCCTTTATCATGAAAACTTCTAGGGGAACAATATTTGCCGTTGATTTATATCTTTCTAGGAGCGAAAAGTTCAAGTATGTTTATCCGGAGCCTCCCATGAGACCTGAAGAGTTTAGAGGAAAGTATGTGTTTTGTACGCATGACCATTTGGATCACACTGACCCTATATCTCTGCCAATCATAGCTAAGTGTTCGCCGGACACGATATTCTTTGGCCCGCGTGAGTCGTGCGAACATTTAGTGAAGCTGGGCGTAGAAGAGAACCGCGTAAAGGTTTTGGAGGCCGGTTCCTCCTATAAAATAGGGGATTTGAGGGTTACCCCCTACTATTCTGTTCCGCCATGGGAGACGGAGTGCGGTGATTTGAGAATAACTCACTTTGGTTACGTTTTTGAGGTGGAAGGCATAAAGGCTTATAACATGGGCGATTCATCTAAAAGCATTTTAAAGGATCCTGAAAAATTCTTGGAGCCTGTGATAAAAGAGAGGGTTGACGTCGCCATGCTTCCCATTATAGGAGATATACCTGAGCGAAAACCTGAGGATGCTTTTCTCCTTGCTAAGGTGATTAAGCCTAAAATTGTTATACCATGCCACTATGATTGCTTCCAAGATAGGACGATTAATCCAAAAGTTTTCGTTCAACTCTTCAGGGAAGAACTGGACATAAAGCCAGTTGTCATACCCTATAGAGGGCTATACATATATGAAAAAACGAATTAAACAAACTTTAATCTTAAAACCCTACTCAGGAAGCTTTCAGGCACCTTTAGCCAAAGTTTTTTCTCCCCACTGATGATACGTTAAGCAGCAAGCATTCCTTTAATCCAAAAACTTATATCTCATGGTCAGAATGTAAAAAGGTATGGTTTCAAAAGTTTATTTTGTGGATTTTAGGATGAAGAAAGGAGCTGATAGGAAGAGTGTTTTGGAGAAAATAGATGTTCTTTTCGAGGAATCTGGCTTAGGCAAAATTTTCGAGTGTAACGATATAGTTGCTATAAAAGTCCATTTCGGGACTCTGGGTTCAACGAGATATCTGCGCCCCGTCTACATTAGGAGAATCGTCGAAAACGTCAAGAAGAGGGGCGGTGACCCATTTGTTACAGAGACGTGTGGTTTAGGTCATAAAGAGAGATCCTTTGCCCACCAGGTGATTAAGGTTGCTGCTCATAATGGCTTCACGCATGAGACCGTTGGGGCGCCAATAATATGCGCTGACGGAATTATGGGAGTAGATTGCGTGGAGGTTCCCATCGACGGCTTAAAGTTAAAAAAGGCGCATATAGCTTCAGCCTTGGCTTACTCACACGCGATAATATCTGTTGCTCACGCAAAGCTGCATCCCGGAACAGGTGTAGCTGGCGCCATAAAGAATCTCGGCATCGGAGCCGCTACAAAATTGGGGAAAGCTGAAGCCCACATGATTGAAAGGTTCCCCCAATATTCTGCGGAAAAATGCTCTGGGTGCGGGAAATGCTTAAAATGGTGTCCGACAAAAGCCATAACTCTGGTTAATCGAAAAGCATTGTTCGATTGGACTAAATGTATTTCATGTTTAAGCTGCGTAGATATTTGCAGAGAGTACAACAGGGAGCCAGCGCTATCTCTGCCAAGAGAAAGGTTTCTTATGGGCGAGGGCTTCTTGGAGGGAATAATCGACAACTTTTCAGCGCTTGTTAAGGTTGTTGGAAAAGAGCATATTGGTTACATTAACTTCATAACCGAGGTTACGCCACACTGTGATTGCCCACCCTACAGCGACACGCCCATAGTTTCCGATATAGGTATACTAGCAGCTCAGGATCCCGTAGCTATAGATAAATGCTCAGCCGATTTAATCAACGCTTCACAGGGAATACGAGACAGCGTCTTAGGAGACGCAAACAAAGAGGAGGTTTTGATGCCTGGATTCGATAAGATTAAGTATGTTACGGGTAGGGATTGGCTAAGGCTTCTTAGGTTAGGAGAAAAGGTTGGTTTAGGGAGCCTAGAATACGAGCTGGTGAAAATAGATGTATAAAATGAAAAGCGTTGTTGTTATTTTTAAAGGATCAGATCCTGTAGAGGTTACTTTCAAAGCTCTTGAAGCGATAAGAGAAAAATTGGATTTCCTGCCCGATAAAAAGCAGATTCTAATAAAGCCTAATTACATCACTGCTCACCACCCATTGACTGGGGTCACTACTGACGGCAGAGTTATTGAGGGGATCATAAGATTTCTTAAGGAGCACGGCAGAAATGACATAGTCGTTGGCGAGGGAAGCGGTTTAACCGACACATTCGAGGCCTTCAAGATCGCTGAACTAGAAAAATTAGGTGAGAGATGGAATGTAAAATTAATGGATTTAAACAAAGATGTTTTCGTTGAGGCTTATCCGCCTAACCCCTTGGCGCTCAAGAAAGTTAAGGTTGCAAAGACGGCTCTGGAAAGCATCATAATAAGTGTTCCGAAGCTGAAGGTTCATAGGCTGACCACTGTTACTCTAGGGCTGAAAAATATGATGGGCGCCTTAGCCTCTAAGGGCAGCATGCATAATGGCAGGTTAAACGAAAATATTGTGGATCTAGCCTCAATATTAAAGCCGAGCCTAACGGTCATCGATGGAATAGTGGCTGGGGAGGGACACGAAGTAAGCGGAAACCCTGTGGAAATGAACCTGGTTATAGCTGGAACAGACCCGGTTGCCGTTGACGCTGTAGGCGCCGCAGTTATGGGTATTTCGCCAACAGAAGTTAAGCATCTAGTTTTAGCAGAAAAGAAGGGGCTTGGAACATGCCATCTGGAGAACATAGAGGTTATTGGAGAACCCATAGATAAGGTTAAGCGTAAGTTCCGCAGATCCCTAGTATCAAGTTTTCTGTCTCATATTTAGGGTAAACAGGGAAACAGAAATGCGGCTTTGATAGACCTTAGGCGGAACAATTAGTGTTCAGCATCGCATTAATAGTAAACGATCATCTCCACTGGCCTGACAATGCCGTCAAGCCGTATTAAACTGTTTTCCGAATCATAGTTGGGCCACTCTTTCCCATCCACCTTCACACCCCTTATTCTGAGGCTGCTTGGATGCCTAACATATACTTCTATGTGTTTAGGCGGGTTTCTTGCCGGCGGCTTTAAGCACACCTTAATGAAGCCTTCAGCGACTCGTGATTCAACAGTAAAAGATAACATTCCGAAATGCGTGCTTACGTTTTCCACACGTATATGTTTGCCGTTCTCAAGCCATTTAGATGGAGCCGCTGGCATTATGGCTAACGTATCGTTCTTCTCATGGATCAGCATAAGTCTCAGGCAATAGCATGCTATAGATTCATCCGAGGTTTTAAAGTGGTCTCCAGCCCAGTCCGCCATTGTTGGCAGCGGATGCTCCGTTAGCATACATACATCCGGGTAGAATGCTACTGCGAAGGAGTTAAAGACGGCTCGTAGGAAATGTTTATTCTTCCCTCGCAAAAGGTACGGTATCTGGAAGCCGTAGAGATTCGGCTGCATGGAGAAGCCTCCTCTACTAAACCAATACCTATCGAAATCTGGAAACTAAGAAATTTGCAAAAATAATTTTTAACATTTTTTTCGTTTATTTTTGAACAACGGCTCTTTGTTAAGTTGTTAAAAAGGGTTCTGGCTCTTCCCCTATAATCCTACTTTGCAAAATAGCCTTAACTTCATTTAAAATTATACGTTTGACTTGTTGAGCAAATAAACCATGAGCTTTAGCTACTTTGTGTATGCTTCCGCTTTCTAGCCATTCATAAAGTATCTTTCTTTCAAAAGTCTTAGGCTCTAAATCGTTAAGGCTAGGTTCAGCAGTAAATAATGCTATATCGTAAGTATCAAAGTTAAGGCTTGTTTTTGGTATATTGTAAAAGTGAATTGGATCGGGGAAAACATTAGAGACTAAAATAGCCTCTGTTTTGCTAAGCTTCCTAAATGTAGCTAGCCATATATCAGTATCCGCAAAAGTGCTTTCTATGTCTTTTGATCTCTGAGAGATAAAAATGAGTTTCCCCCTAAACTTACGTATTAAAAAGCCTAGATAACGTATTTGCTTATTTAGTTTACCTAAAGGATTTCTTCTATCTACATTTATCCCAGCTTCATCAAGAATAAAGAGCTTAGGCTCATGCTTAGGATAAAGCCACTCCTTGAGGCTTACTAAATTCGTTATATAAGTGTAATCGTAACCCTTAGCATCTAAAACCTTAATGTTTGAACCGAATTTTTTGATGATCCCATTTTTTAGGAGTATCTCAGCAATTAATAAGCTAAAATCAGTTTTTCCCGTTCCATGTCTTCCCGTAACAAAAACAATAGGAGCTTGATCCTTAAAAAGATCACAAATAATTTTTTCTGCTTCCTCAAAAGCCATTTTGATCCCCCTCTAGCCATAAAATCTTCTCCTCAACTTGAGTTTTCGTTTAAGTTTTCCCAATCCCCTTCTAGCCTTACCCTTCTTACCTTTCCCTCTCTTCTTTCTTAAGCCAAAGCTAAAAGCATCAATATTTTCGATATCGTATTTATTGGGATACTTAAACCATTTTTCTATAATGGGGATATCCCTAGCTCTTTCCTTAGCTACTTTCTTAGCCCTTCTCTTCTCATCCAATCTTTGCGCTCTTTCGCTTCTTTGCTTATGAGTGTAATAAGCTCCTCTAATCATTTCCCCTAAATCATCATGTTTAGCCTTAACCC
The DNA here is from genome assembly GCA_038882715.1 of Candidatus Bathyarchaeia archaeon. NCBI lineage: Archaea > Thermoproteati > Candidatus Bathyarchaeota > Bathyarchaeia (SeqCode) > Bathyarchaeia archaeon. Next base: position 1,729 of record JAVZNR010000017.1, on the reverse strand, counting down.
ATCTTTTTACTTTCCGCATGTTCTCAGTAAAAGAGAGTTTTGGATCAAGCTCATGCTTTAAATCAAAAGCATGAGGATCTAAACCATGCTTACGGATATAACTTTCAGCTTTCTTAACTTGAAGGGAAAAAGGCATAACTTTAGGCATTTATTCCTCTCCCCCTTCATCCCTTCTAAAACTAATTCTTCTAATAGTCGAGCCTACTTTAATGCACAAATTTGTAAACGTATCAGCGTGCATAATATAAAGAGCCTCTCCTTGAGCTAGCAAAATTTTCCTTACCTTTTCCAAAATCTTTCTTTGCTTAGAGTTTTCGGGTAAATCCTCGATTAACATATCAATAGCTACAATTTTATCAGCATTAAGGTTTAGAGCATAGTCTCTTAAAATAGGCTTTTGGCTAGCTAATCTTTGACCTAAATACTCTATACGTGTAAGCTCTTCTTCCCTTCTTGACATATTATAACCTCATTTTCTGATAGGCTCTTTTGAAAATGTTAGATACTATTTTCATTTCTCTCCTTTCTTTCAAACTGAGCCTTTTATTTTGAGACATAACTTTAGCTCTATTTGATGCGCATATTGTAGCTCTTTTAATTCTTACTTTTGCATCTCTCCTTTTAGCTCTCCTAAAAAGATTGAGCAATTTATTAGCTGATTTTCTAGCATTACTTGGCGCATCAATTTTAACTATTTTAGCTAATTTTTTACTTTTTGCTGGTCTGAATAAGCTCATATTTCATCATAAAGTATTAGAAAAAATGGTAATATTTAAGGAATCGCATAAGCTTCTTGTTCTTCTTTCGGTTTTCTAAAGAAGAATTGCCTAAATCTATCAATAAAGCCTATTCGTGATCCGCTAGCTATATTAACTATTTCTTTCCTCCCTAGCCTATTAACCGATACTCTGAGTAAAAGATTAAACATTAGATACTCATTTAGCCAATCAAGATCATAACGATATGCTATAACTTTCAAAGTTGATAGCTTAGGAATTTCCCAAAATGAGACATCGCTAAACATCATAATTTTTTCTTCATTAGCTAGATGCTCTACGGCTTTAGCTATAGCCTCTTCCCTTGACTTACCTAAGAAAAGCTCAAGATACTTATTGACCTCATCTAAATCTAATTCTTCTTTCTCGTTTTCCATTTCCTCTTTTTCATCATTCATCACGATCCCTCATGGTAAGTAAAAACCAAACATAGAGGCTATAGCTCTCATAACTGAATATAATCCTATACCACATCCCATACTTAGCAAAATAAGAGCCAAGTCTTTCTTTCTAGTTTGCATAGCTTCCCAAAAGCTCCTTTCCGTTAAATAGTCCAATTGATTTAAGAGCTTAGCATCTAATTCTTCCCTTAGCTCTGGTTTAACACTTGATCCAAAAATTTCATTCTCTGATACGCTTGTTCTTTTGTTCACATCAATAAAGACGTAAATTTTTGATTTTTTATAAAAGAAGTGTGATGGATCAACATAATAGTTATGGTTTTTTCCATGCTCTCTAGTTTTTGCTAGGTTAGTAGCATCATCCCATCTAGCCTTTCTTATTTCCAAAGTCTTACCTTTCAACATTATTAGGTTAATTGTTCTCTTCATGCATTATCACCAGAAAAAGGAAAAAAGGAGAGTTATGGCGATATGGTGATTTTTCCACTTGAGCAATTGGCTATAGTATTTTGATTAACCCAAACTAGGCTTATTGAGACTTGTTTAACTTGA
>JAVZNR010000016.1 GCA_038882715.1 Candidatus Bathyarchaeia archaeon | reverse complement strand
CGATATACAATTTGTCTTTGTCGTAAAGGTTATTTTACCACTATAAAAGTAGAGCAGAGACTTTAATGAAATGTCCACTCTCAGCTTTTACCTGTCCATAATTCAATTCTCCTCCACAATTTTAATATAAAAGTCTTTTATAAATTGCAAAACTTTTAAGGAAAAACCCTAAACAACAATAAGGCTGCTAATCTTCTTTTCTTACTTTATGCTTGTTGGCTGATGATAGCATCACATTGATCCATCTCTCTTTACCATTTGCCGGGCTTTCTCCGTTTAATGCCATATTAGGCCTTAAGTAATTGTAGTATACTCGGTATCCATCTATTATCTCCTCAAACTTCTCTCTCGCTCCCCTCTTCTCCCTAACCCACTCCTTAAGTGTGCCATGCAGCCTCCCCAAGTAGTATCCGTCTACGTCGCGCTGGGCAAGGAAACGGAGTAGGACCGCGCTTCCCTGCTCTTCTTTGGGCGGCGCGCATATAAAGTTTAAGATGGTTTGAAACTTATTTTAACCCTTTAAGTCTACGCTGATCGAGAAGAAAGTTTAACGCGTGAGGGTAGGATGAGATTCGCTGCTAAAACTTAGACAGAGCCGGGCCGCCCTTCAAATTCTTTAGAGTCGTTAAAAATAAATTTATTCGGTCCCATATTAATGGAAGAACATGGAGACAAAACCTTCCCAGCTGTTGAAAGATGCACAGATTCTTATGCGTATTGAAAGCATTCTAAATGAATTCTACTGTGGTGAACAAAAGGAACGTTTAGTGTTAAGACCGCGAACTTGTAATAAACGTTCGCCTAGAATTGAGCGGATAGAACATAGGGGACAATTAAGAATCTTAGCTTTTTCTGATTATGGGATGAAAAAATCGAGGAGTTATTTAACCTCTTAAAACACCTTTTAAAACACCTTGAAGAAAAACCTGATCTGATAGTTTATGGGGCGACGACATAAATAGATTTGCTCCTCTACGAGAAGAATTATTCCGCTTTAGCTTTAACAACAATCAGGAATTGGTGAGAGTTTGGGTTTCAGACGACGGCCGAATCTGGTCAAGCCCTCTTTACGGTTTTATCCTTCGATTACCTAAAAATGGCGGGACGAGGACGCGGCTAAGCGCAGAATTTTCGAAGTAATGGGGTTCATAAACGCGCTTTATGATAGATGGCACAAAAATAAGACGTTAAGCGAAAAAGATCTTGGAGAGTTACTTATAGAATATCCAAAGTTTCAATTAAGGCGAAGGCAATCTACGTCGGGGAGAATGGAGGTAATAGAGGTTATAGATAGTGATGTGGGAACTACAGTATTAAAAATTAAAATTTGAGGTTGCTCCAGAAGGCTATATCCCTTTTCTTTCAGAATATTTTGATCTTTATATATTAGTCAAGAGGCGCGAACATTCATCAATTACTGTTAAGAGGATACGTGAGGATCGTGATTATGCTTACTTCCATATTTCTGTGAGCGAGCCGAAACGCAACATATTTGAGGAATTAGCAAGCTATGCAAGGTATAGGCTGGCCGCAATAATAGGCAACGATGATGTAGGTGCTGACAGATCTCGGATTTATGGCAGGAACGTTTACGAAATTCATAACACGTGGGTTAATATAGGGCGGCTTCTTATAGTTGGACTCGAAGGATCCACGTGCGGATTAGGGCCTTCTGGCGGCTACAGCGAGGGAAGTGTTAGGCTGAGACTTGAACTTGCACGTGAGATCTCTGAGGGCAAGAAGTTGCTGATAGTATCTCACTCTCCTCCAAGGAGGTGCTGGATAGGGCTATGCGCTATGGCGACAGGGCCATAGGGAGTCTAGCGCTGAGAGATTTTCTGGAGGAATGCGGCAACATTACGTTTGTTATCTGCGGACATGTCCACAGGTGCGGTGGAAAATGCGAGAAGGTCAACAACGCGACGGTTGCAAATGTAAGTTCGCATGATGATCCATTTAGTAGGGCAAACATCGCGTGGATTGTTTTAGATCGAAATGGAGATGTTGAGGAGATAAAATGGTTAAAGTTTCCCTCGTTTTAGAAGCAATCCTAAGAGGGTATGATGGTGAAGAGAGACTTCTTTACCTTCAAAAGGAAGCTGGGCTTTCCAGAAATGAAGCGGCGTTATTTATGGAAGCCTATTACGGGCATGGCGACAGATTGCTTGACGACCTTTCAGAATTGGCTAATATTAAGTGTCGTTACGGATTTTCGTGGAGCAACGTGTTTAAACTATACGATTATGGCGTCAAGGCGCCAGAATCAATAACCAGAGAAGTTTATGAAAACGTGTTTAAGGAAAGCTATGGTATTGATAAAGTTCACCTGAAAAGGGCATATGCTAAGGTGTTGAGAGAACGAGAAAAAGGAAACATTTACTTGATTGATCCAATTTCAATTCCAGATGATAGCCAGATAATAATCTTTGATACGGAGTACAGCGGAAGTACAGGCGTCCTCTACGGGTTTCTGGACGTTGAATCCGGCGAATTTAGGCAGTTCTGGTTCGATGAAAAACTTAAGGCGCAAGAATATCTCCGCACTAAACTTAATAAAGTCCTTATTCATTGGGGTGGCTTGGATAGGTCGCTGCTCTAACATTTAATCTGCTATACTGTGCAAACGAGTCTCGTCGCGCCCACATCCTCGGCTAGCCTCCGCGAGGTCCACGACGTCCTATGTGGCGCGCTGGAAGGCGATTTCTGGAAGCGCTCATTTTACGAGATAGACGGGTTGGATAAGCTAATATTATGCAACAAAATCTTACGTGAGCCGAATAATGCGGAGGCCCGTGAGGAGCTCGCAGCTGCGAATAAAGCAGACATCTTGGCGCTTCAGCGCGTGATCGAAAAAATTGGGCAGCTCAATAGCGGCGCCAAACTTTATCCCTACAAGATGGACGAACAAAGTTCCCTTCAAGGAGCAACTCATCCAACATTGAGCCAAGAGCTGCTCAACAACGTCATTTGCCGCTTTATGGAAGCGCATTCAAAGTCCCTACAGAGCGCTGGTATTAAGAGGCCAAGGCGGCCATGAGAAAGCAAGGCTCCGCTTTGGCTTGACTAAAATTTGAGAAGGCGGTTGCGTAGGCGTGGCCTTGAGGCGGATCTCGCATCGCAGCTGCGACTTCTGGTCAGGCACCGTCCGATTAAGAATCGTGTCATAATACGATATAGTTTTCTTTTTTAATTAAAAGCGAGCAAAATTTTCGACAACTTAAGCGAACGTTAGTAAGGGATTGCCCATTACAAAGAGGAGGGAAAATAGGGTTGACGTCTAGGTTAAGGCGCGCCAAAATATGATGCGTTATGGGTGTCTGAACGATAAGGCGGCGTTTCCCCTGAACTGTGAGGGGAATGGGGCCCTGGCGAGCCACCAGAACCCCATCACGGGCGAGCCGCCCAACAACAGCTTGCACCCCCAGCATTATAAACCTTTGGTTTAGGGAGCCAAGCCATTAGGAACCCCCATCCACCCGCCCCCATCACTACGCTCCCGAGCGGCGGGTTGGCTCTGGAAGCGTCTCGTACAGGGAACCTCAAGCTCCGCGGCGATAACCATAAGCGAACCCATGACCGAGACAGCATACTTCTACACGTTTACAGTCTAAGGGGAAACAATCTTATTAAGGCAGCCTTCACCCATTATGCTCAGCCCTAATATCGCCCCGAAGCCTACGCCACCCCCAACAACGCTCTCAAGCCCGCCCCCTACCCACGTCTGTGTAGTTTTTGCGCAGTTTCCTCGTAAACATCTTCACATAATCCTTGAGGGAGAATTTGCTGAAGGGGAGCCGCTCGATATCGCATACCCTGCTCATAAGCCTTAGGAGACTACCCCTCCAGGTGGGAAGCATGGCAGCGCAGGCCCCCTCATAATCGTCTATTGCTATGGGGAATCCCTGTTTTTTGCAGGCCTGCCAGAGGGAGACGGCTGCCGCCTCATCGGCCGTCAACCTCCTGCCCTTAGCCTTGGCGGCCTTCAGCAGCCGCCTGGCGATCACCATGGCCTCCTCCTCAACGGATGTGGGAGCGCCGATCCTGCTTGCTAGGTTTGAGATGAAAACGGCGACTTTCACGACGACTCTTTCGCTTCCATCGCTCCTTCTAAGCATATGCACATAGCGGCCTTGGCCGCTGTACTTCACAGCCTCCGAATATGTAATCTTTCCAGTCTCGGATAGGCCTGCAAAGGCGAAGCTCCCGCGGTTTAAGGTCTTTGGCGCGAAGCTGTGAACCATCTCGCTTTCCCCAAAGACTGTGCCGCAGCTGCCGCATGCAACCTCGCCGGTCGCCCCATCTCTGATTAAGGTGCCGCCGCACTCAGGGCACCTCTCAGCACTCATCCCCCTCCACCTCCATAAGCCTAGCTGCCTCGACAACCAGGTTTGAGATGGGGGTGTCCCTGAGGCTTATCAGCCTGAGGCGCGCGGCCCTCTCCTCGCGCGCAACGCCGAGATCCCTTAGGAGCGCTAGGTAGCGTATGGCGTCCCTCCTTGAGCACCCGACCTTCCTGCAGAGCGCCGTTATCCCGATCGGTCCCCTCGCGGAGCTGAGGGCGATGAGGATCCTCCGCGCAACCCTGGACTTCAGGCAGGATGCTGCGCGCGCGAGGTCTGGGGCGGATAGGTGGCTCATATATGCCCCCTGAAGAAGCGTTTTTGCCCCAAGGTTTAAAATGGTTGCGGAGGATTTGGATACGGGGGGTGGGTGGGGGGCCCAGCCCTTAAAAGAGCTGGGCGCGCCTGTTCTTTGGTGTATTATATGTCGGCGAAGCCTGAGCATGAGGAGGAGTATGTCCTCGTCAAGAAGAGCGTCCTTGAGGAGATCATCCGCACAGTTGAGGAGATCCGGGCGATAATCAAGGAGATCAGGGATGAGGGCGCCGGCAAGTCCAAGTGAAGCCCTCATCTCCTCAATCGCCTCCCTTTTTCTCCCCCATGAGCCGCGCCAGGAGGGCCTCTACCTTCTCGAGCTTCTCCTCAAGCTCCCTCATCTTCTTAGCCTTCTCAACGACCTCCCTAGCGGACTCCTCGGCCTCGTACGAGGCTGCCATGCTCAGCGGCAGGCCGCATTGGCTGCAGAACCTGTGGGTCTCGGGGTTGTGGCTCCCGCACCGCGGGCATTTGATAATCTTTATCAGCGTCCCCTCCCCCTCAACCTTCTTTATGCCGTATAGGGCCAGGATTGCGTCCTCAATGTCCCTGGCTGAGAAGTGCACGTATCTGGCAGCCATCTTCGACCCATGAACCCACCCAGCGAACTTCTCGAGCTGAGCCTCAGTCAGGGTCTTAGCCATCTTCGTGAGCGTGGTGTGCCTGAATAGGTATGGCCAGACATCCTTCCTCAGCCCGGCCCTCCCAGCCATCTTCTTGACGATTAGGCGGAAGTGCCTGTAGCTCAGCGGCCTGCCGACGTAGTTTGTTGCAAGCGAGCACCATAACGGCGCGTCGGGGTCATCTCTGCGTGGGTGGACCCTAAGCCAGTCAAGCAGCGGCATAAGAGATGCGACTAGAGGTATCCTCTTTATCCCAGTCTTACCGTTCACCGTGATTATACAGTAGTCCCTCTTGAACTCGACGCTGCTCGTCTTCATGCTCAGCAGCTCGCCGGGCCTCAAGGCGCCCTCAAACAACACGTGGAGCATTGCTTTGTCCCGCGGGTTGTCGGCGGCCTGAACCATAGCCTTGATATCCTTATCGTCCAGGAGGGCTTCCGGCGTGACCCGGCCGCTCCCCTCCCTGACGCTCAGCTTTATCCAGCTGGCCTCAGGAGGCATCGGGGCGTCCCTGTCGCATCTGCCAACCTTAGCGTACTGGATCAGCTTACGCAGAACCAGCTTCTTATCGCGCTTAGTCAGCTCCCTATAACTTGGATTCCTGTTTATCCACGCTACAACGCGCTCAACGTCCCGCCTGGTAGCATCCTCCAAGTTGAAGTCTATGGCGCGCAACAGAGCCAGGAGGTGGCCCGCAACCTTGCTCAGCCTAGCAATAGAAAGCCCAAGGCTTGCCAAGTGATCCAGGAAGCGGAGCGCCGCCTCGCCGTTACGCCCGAATCCAGCGATAATCCGCCTGTAGCGCTCAAGCCTCTCATCATAATCATAGATCTCACTCTTCACGCCAAACTCATATTCGCTGGACTTAAAAGTGAGGGGAAGAGATTTGAACCCTAGAGGCTGGTGCTCCGGGCGGGATTTGAACCCGCGTCTCCGGCTCGAAAGGCCGGAATACTTGACCGGTCTATACTACCGGAGCCATTACGCGCTATTGTATTATTGTTTATAAGCCTCGCTTTTTAGTTTTCCGCTATGCTTCTCCCATGAGGAAGCGCATCTGCGCCAGTCTATCCATTACTTCAACTATTGCTCTCTCGATCTCGTGTCTCTTAGCCTTATAGGTCTCCTCGTTTATCTTGCCCTTCTTATAGTTTTCGTCTAGGCTTTTAAGCTCCTTAAGCAGCTGATCCCGCTGTTTCTCTAGGCTCTTCGCCATCGCACTTATCTCATCATACATTTCCATTCACAACCTTCAATAATCCCTTGGAGATAATTAAGGTTTACTTATTCAGCCGCCAACATTGTTCGTAAATAAGGCTTTATGCTTTAATTGAGGTTCTTCATGAATAAGGCGGAATATAGGATGATGTTAGAAAACCTTAAAATAGGATGTTAGAGAGAAGGCTTCATGGTTCAGAAGAAGATTATATGCTATAAGACGGGGGAGAAAATAAGGATTGACGGCTTCTTGAAGGAGAGGGCGTGGCGGCTGGCTGCAAAGACAGAGAACTTTGTGGATATAGTTAGCGGTGAGCAGCTCCCATTAAGGAAATGGGTGAAGGTGCTGTGGGATGACGAATACCTTTACGTAGGCTTCCACATAGAGAGCCCAGATGTTTGGGGCACTGTGGTGAGGCAAGACGATATAGTTTACAATGATCCGGATGCTGAGATCTTCATAGATCCCGACGGCGACACCTTAAATTACTATGAGTTCGAGGTGAACGCCTTAAACACTAGGTATGAGGTGTTTTGGGCTAGACCCTACTATGATATTGAGCGAAAAATGTGGATAGACGCGTCGGAGGCTGGGGCTAACTTTAGCTGGGATCTGGTTGGAATAAAGCATGCTGTACAAATTTATGGGACTTTAAACTTTCACGAGGACGTTGATAGAGGCTGGTCGGTTGAAGTTGCGCTTCCATGGGCGGGCATGAGAGACTTAACTAGGGGTTCTCTTCCCCCTAAGCCGGGCGACGTATGGAGAATCAACTTCTACTGTCAAGAGTTTAGAGATTGGCGAAAGAAGGAAGTAGACCACTACATTTGGGCTCCAGCCGGCGTAGTCTCATGCCATGTGCCCTCCACATGGGGCTACATTGAGTTCTCAGACAAAACTGTTTAAGGGACAGAGCCGCTTTCATACCTGCTTTTTTGTTCAGTCTCCTAATGTAGTGTAGCATATTGGTTAAACTCCATCTTTTCACTAGCGTTGAGAAAAAGTTTCGCTGGAAAACTTAGAAATAACCTCTATCTCGCTTGCTCATACATTATTTATGAATGATAAAACTTATATCATTTCACTTGCAAGAACTATATGTAAGGTGAAGGTTGATGGGGGTTGGGGGGAAGAGCCTTTCCTTTACGTCCATTTTAGCTCTGATTCTGGTGCTTATTTTGCTGTTGTCTCCTTACGTTGTCCTTGCAAGGGAGTATGGTCTTCTCACCGATGTGAGCTTTGATGTTCTCTGGAGCTGTTTTCTAGAGTATCTCCGCGGCGGCCAGCCCGGCATCGTGAAAATTAATGTTGTTCCTGAGTATGAGGGCAAACCATTCATATATGAGAGCGCAGTAATATTCATACATAACTTCACGCATCAGTCCCGTCCAAGGCCGGAGAATGGCAAGGAGCATAGCGAAATAATTTATTGCGGGGGCTCAACCAAGATTTCCTTCAAGATATCCAGAATCCCTCTAAGGTGGGGTTGGGATGAGATTGAAGCCGAGCCTAGATTCATCTACCTTAACTATGAGTATGCCGTTTTCATGTATGCTTGGAGTGGTGGGAGGCTGTGGACTGGCGCCAGCCTCGTGAGGTTTGAGCCTAAAAAGCCCCTAACTGAAGTGGCCGCTAAGCTCGCCATGGAGCCCCTACCAGCAGAGTATCAGAGCGCTTATGGCGCTGGGTCTGGGCCGATCCTACCATCCTATGGGACTATTGAGGAGGTTGTTGAAAGATATTATCGTATGCCGGCAGTTCAGCTGCACTCGATAGAGGGAATCTCAGTCCGCTTCTACATCTACTATGGAAACTACCTGTATTATACGCAGAAGAGGAGGGTTCTGGACTGGACCTATCAGCCAATAACAGACTGGCAGAGCCTAGGAGACAAAATAACCATGGCCGAGGATACCACTGGCACGCCGTGGGTCTCTAATGGTGAGAAGAGGTGGGCCATGGTATGGGTGAGGTATAGGTATGAGAGGTGGAAGTGGATTGTTGGAAGCATGTGGCAATATGAGGAGATAGTTACGCCGATAAGCTTCGGAGGCCGCGATTTGGGCGACATGATACAATGCTCGCTATGCGGCGGCAACCCGGTAGGCAACATCGCTTGGTACGTGCGTGGTACGCCGGATGTAGAGTGCCCCTTAGGTGATGGTGAGAAAACCGTAGAGGTGTTTGGAATAAAAATATCGTTCAGTGTAGCCTACGGCCCCATCACTCTAACAGTTGAATTATGGAAGGAAATACAGAAGGGCACATCGGCTCAACCAGCAAAAATACAGATACATGTAAATACTTGGGTTAAAAATTACCTAGTAACCTTCGACGACAACACTAACTGGAAAGTTGTACACTTCACCTGGCAGGATACGCCTCCTTAAAAGCTTTTCTCAAAATGTGGCTTTGCGAAAGGAAAGTTAATTTTAGAAGGTTTACTGATAATTAATTGAGGTTTGGGAGACGCTTAGATGGAAATTTCCAGAATACCGATAAAAATAATCGTTGAAGGGCTTGGCGAGTCTAGGGCGGCTCTGATTCGCTTCCTCTCACCTAGAACTGTCGACGCGGTTGTTAGGCTTCTACCATTAGAGGGGCGGGCTGCGGTATGGCAGAACGAGATATACCTTGAGATCCCGCTAAAAATCGGGGTTGAGAAGCCGAGGGAAACTGTGAAGAAGGGGGATTTAGCCTACTGGCCGCTTGGAAAAGCGTTCTGCATATTCTTCGGAGACATGCGTCCCCACACTCCGGTGAACTTAGTTGGTCAGATTGCAGATAATGTTGAGGTCTTCAGTAGAGTGAGGAGCGGAATGAAAATAAGAGTTGAAAGGCAACCATAGATTTTACGGCTTTCAGATGCACATAACCTTATAATGCCAGCCTACGTTTAATTATTGAATTAATTGTTGAAAAGAGGTGATGTTTAAATGCTGCTTGAACACATGACAAGTTTAGACGTGAAGGAGGCTGCTGAGAGAGGTCTAATCGCAATATTGCCCATTGGTTCAATTGAAGTTCACGGCCCACACATGCCTTTAGGGACAGATTCAATCTCCGCCTTCGAGATATCCAGGAGGGCGGCTGAGAAAGAGGAGGCTGTAGTTTTGCCGCCGTTATATTATGCCTACGTTCTGGAGAACAGGCATTTTCCGGGAACAATTTCTTTGACGGCTAAAACCCTGCTAACCATTCTGGAAGAAATATGTGATGAGGTTGCGAGAAACGGCTTCAAGAAGATCCTGATCGTTAATGGACATGGCGGAAACGCTTCGCTTCTGAGAGTTTTCCTTAGAGATAGCCAAGCTAAGAAAAAGGATTATGTGGTTTACGCGGTTATTGCGCCTTGGGAAGCATATGACGATTTAGCCAGCGAGCTGAGTGAGGGGAGAAAATACGGCCATGCCTGTGAAATAGAGACGAGCGTCGGGCTTTACCTTTTCGGAGACCACATTAAAATGGATAATGTAAAGAGGGAGGCTAAACTCGGAAAAACTGGGCTGCCTAAAGGGGTTGAGACAGCCTTTGACTGGCAAGCCTACGCAGTCGATCTATATGTTGGCGACCCAAGATACGCCACAAAGGAGAAAGGCAGGTTGCTCGTCGAAAGGATGGTTGAGAGGCTAGCAGAGGCGATAAGGGCGATTAAAAACGATACTGAGGTGCCAAGGCTGCTAGATGAATATTGCCGAAAAACTTATCGCCAGTAATACTTCTCTCCCCTAAAAACTATCATTAATATCTTTTTGAAGCATTTAAATGCTGGCGCGCGCCCACATCCTCCAGATTTATTGGTTTGAATCCTACTTTAAAGGCCGGGCTATCCTCCTTTAATGTGAAGTCATGTTTTTCAACGTCCTTGAATTTTGGGTCGGCCACAATAGAATAAGTGTCGTATCCGAAATTCCTCCACTCCTCTAGGCCATATCTTCTTCCCTTATTGGATTCCACAAACATTATTTGCCCTCCTGAAACATCGTAGAACAAGTTCAGATTGCTCCTAAAATTACGCTTCGAGAACTCTTCCGCATAGCCTCCGACGAAGATCGGTGATCCATTGGATAAAACGATGTTTCTCTCGAAGGTAAAGGCTATGTATGGAGGCTCTTCGCCTCTACTGAAAATTATCTGGCCTTCTCTGCCTAAAACAAATATGTTATTCCGAATTATATTTTCCCGACCATAATGCTGATGGAAACCGCCGCTCATAGCGTTATAAACAATATTGTTTTCCACCGATATGTGGGAGCTTCCTTCATCCAGATATATTCCCCAGCCACCGTAACCATATGCTTCAACATCATGAATCAAGTTGAAGCGTATAGTCGTCCCCGGCTGCACGCCTAAAGTGTATATGCCCCCCATATCGCTGAGCAACCCGTGACCAATATCGTAAATGTGGTTGCGCTCCACTATGTTGCATCTCGCGTTTGTGGGGCCATAGCCCCAGGTCCAGCCCACAGATATACCAGTATAATAAAAGTCGTGAATGGTGTTATGTGTAATCTCATTATGTCCGCTCTGACCAACCCATACGCCGACAGCGCTGTGGAAGACGCGTCCACCCTTAGCGATGCGGTTATTGAAAACGACGTTATATCCTGTTTCATCATAGGTTTGTGCGGGGATACTCGGTTCACCAATCTTTATTCCCCCAGCGCCTAAATCTAAAAATATATTATTCGTAATGAAGATTCTGCTGCATCCACGCCCAACCTCTATCCCATAGCCCCCAACATGCTCTATCCTGCATCCATCTATCGTGATGAAGCGGGCGCCCTCCAGACAAATTGCTCCAGGCACGCTCTGAGCCGCTTGAGGGGAAAGCGAATAATGCCATTCTGTGTGCCGGAAAACTAGACCCTTAAATATTACATGTTCCACATATTGTCCTCTTTCAGGCCTGCCGACCATTTTAACCAGATGGCTGAGCCTTGGAGCCACTACTCTTGAGGAGCCGGCATCCTCTCCGGGCAAGGGTATATAGTAGAGTTTTCCGGACGCACGGTCAAGATACCATTCGCCGGGCTTTCTCAACGCCTCAAAGACGTTCTCCACGTAATATCTCGCAAATCTAGACTTAAAGTCGTCTCTTAAAGCAAATACTGTTTTCATAGAAAGCTCAACAATATTGCTCTTCTCATCGAAAGATTTGATTGGTATCCTTTCCTCTATCCAGTAATGAAGGATAATGACTTCAACATCATTAATGTTTCTCCACTGTCTAATGTCTCCGGAAGCGCACTTGAAAACGCTCGCACCATCAAAAAGTGAAAGATCCTCAGGCTTTTTTCCGGGAACATCTTCTATCCAGAAGAATCCGCTTTCAGGTAAACGTGGACGGAATCTACGCTCATCATTAACGAACAACTGCTTAAAATACCATCCTCCCTCCTTAACCTCAGGGATCTCCGCAACCCACGCCGTTAAACCGCTGCTCAACCTCTCTATTCGCCAACCGCTTACAGGGTAGCCGCCGCTTATAACCGGAACCTCGCCCTCATAGGCTTGATATATAACTGGATTCTCCTCAGTCCCCGAATCTTCCGGGGCGAACATTATCGGCTCATCCAGCCAGTAAACCCCTCCACGGATCTTAACTACCACAGGGCCTTTCAGTTCCCCGCTCTTCTTAGATTCGCGGACAGCCGCTTTCGCGCGGGTGATCGTCGCGAAAGGTCCATCCGTCCTATCTTCATTAGGTTCAGGTAGCTTCCCAGACCACTCATCCCGCCCTTCCGGAGAGACATAAAAAATCACGGAAGCGATAATCCATCTCCCTCCACGCAACTTACTTAGTAATGCGCTTTGCGCTTTGCATCACACTGTTAACGCAACTATTATAAAAGCATTTAACCATCCCCCTCACCATAAATAAAGTAGAGAGCAGGCTCATATAGCAGCGTCTAACCGCAAACTTTAAACTAAAAATTTGCCCGACATAAATTCATCCTCCGTTTTTCCTAAGCCTATTGGTTAAGGTTACATCTACATAAACAATTCAATCCTATAAGTGCACAAGGTTGGAACAATCCCTTTAGACTTCTCATATAAAACGTCGTCGCTGTTAGAAGGATTCCGCCAACCTATCGGAGAACCAGCAGGAGACTAAGCAGGCGGTATAGGGATAAACGCCTATCTTGAACCCAAAACCCAAACCTTTATATACCATTAGAGAGGTCCGTTTATAGTTGCTTTTCATTTACCGGTATTTTCAGGTTATTTTTGAGAGGATTAGTTTTGCTGCTTCTTTTCTGTTTTTTGCTAAGTCGAGTAGGGTGTTTATTAGCCCTTTTTTAGACGCGTCCATCACCTCAACATAAAGGAGTTTTCCATCCTTATCATAGCCTAGAATAATATCGTTGTCGAGAAGCTCCTCGTTGGCCAGGGTTCCATCCCTAATCTTAAGCACTAGGACATCTACATCGGAATCATATTTTATGGCTAGATCCATCTCCCAGACCTCTTCCTCCTACGAACAGTATTCTCAATCCCACTACTATATATTGCGGTTACAATAAATACTTGTTGATCTCTCCTCTCATATATTACAGCTGTCTTCTGATCAAACCTTACAGCAATGTACCGGTTGGTAGCCGTATCATAGAGAATCTCATCAGGGCTCCTAACAATGTTCTCAATTAAATCTCTTGTCACCCCAACCCTCGAAAGCTCATTAGCAATCTTATCCAAAATATGCCGACTAAATACAACCTCCAAGATTCATCCTCACCCAACTCTACTAATAAATACCGCTTTTCTCCATTGTGGCTTTAAGTCTCTTAGCAATGTCTTTAATTAGTTCTTTAAGCTTGACTGGATCTTTGATCGTGGCGTCTTTAATATTTACGCATAGTAGGGGCTTAGCTCTGCAGAGCCTTTCAACGATCCTTTCGATCTTCTCGGTCTTCGTGCTTTGAATGCTTGTGATGATGATCACGGGTCTTATTATAGCATATCTTCTTAGAAATTCTTGTATTGGCGGCGTGAGCGTGCCTATCCATATGGGTGATGCAACGATAACGGCGCTGTAACCACTCAGCCTTGGCTCGCTGGGCTCAAACCTGATGTCTGTCCCCCCTCTAATGAGAGTATCGTATATAAGCCTAGGGTTTAAGTGCAAGGGCTTAGAATATTCTCTTATGGGAAGGGTCCTATAGACGTCAACCGTAAAACCCTCACTCTTTAGACATAGCCCCAGCTCACCAACGACGCGCTCCGTATACCCAGTCCTAGAATAGTACACTATGGCTATCCTCATAGCAACCATACCCCATGAGAACATATAACCTGTAGCGCATTTCTCAAAAATGCTTAGTGTTAACGTTCTGATAATATTTAAGGATAATAAGATCGCCAATGGGGTTAAGGAGTAATCATTGTAGATGAAGCAAGCTCGGTTCTGAGCAAACAAATGGGATGGAATAAGAAAGCTAATCGAAAGGCTCTCGCGTTAACGTTAAGAGGAACATTCGGCAACCCTCAGGCGAGATATCTACGAGCTCCTGAAGGCTAAGCAGGCAGGCGTGGGTATAAACGGATTTTCTGGAGCGCATCCTACTGGGACAGTCCTACAAGGAACACAAACCTTTATATGCTCGTAGAGAAGCCCGTTTTAAGCTGCTTTTCAAAAACAGGGTTGAAAACTGGCTGCTGGTGCGGGGGGTGGGATTTAAGTCCATTTTTACTGGCAAATAAATTATGTACAAGTTGGGTTCAGGTTTAGGTCTCGGTAGGCGGGTTTATTATTTGACTTCCAGCTCACGCATTAAAGTTATTTTCGCATTTGAATAATTATCTTCCATGTTGCGCTATTTAATCTTATTACATTGACGCTGTAGCCTTTTCCCTCAAGTATTGGCGGTATATCCCTTACTGATGGTGGATTATCAAGGATTACCTCTAAAATATCGTTTTGCGATAGGCCGCTAAGAGCTTTCATAACTAGAAGCTGCGGGTATGGGCAGACTAACCCGCGTACATCCAGCCTGTATAGTCCTTCACCAGCTTTTTCAACCTTAAATCTATCACTACTCAATGTACTCAACTCCATGTTTTTGAAAGAAGGAATGCTTTTAGCTCATCTATTCTATGTCTCCTACAAAATCCACTTATGTCCTCGCCTGGCTTTCTCCGCTCCAGATAATTGGCTATAAATGAAGCAACCATGAACTTCGTTTTTTCGGCTGGGACTCTCTCGGCTATTAGTTTACCGAGCGATGGATTATTGCCTAAGCTTCCGCCAACATAAATGTCATATGCCTGCTTAATCCTATCGCCCTCCCTAACCTGTTTTCCAACCAAACCTATATCGGCTATGAGACTTGCTCCACAATCATTGGGGCAGCCGCTAACATTTACGCGCAGCCTCATATCACTTAATTTCTCCGGACCAAAAACTCCTTCTAAGTAGTCTATAATCTCTTTAACTACGTCTTTAGCATGCGGATATAATGTTTTACCGCAGAAGTCTGATGCGCAGCCTACGCTGAGCCATCTGGTCCTAGAAGTGTTTATCGTAAAACCTAATTTCATAAGGGCTTTAATTAGCAAATCTTTATTCTCTTCGGAAACATTTGGGATTATTATGTTTTGGGTTGGGGTCAACCTTATCTCACCGCTTCCATATTTATCCGCTAGCTCCGCGATCTTGCACATTATATAACTCGTTAATCGCCCACCCAATATAGGGATATTCACGTAGAAGTAGCCATCATTATTCTGCGGCTGAATTCCTTCGTGGTCGGTCTCTCTAACAAAGATCGAACCATCATACTTCTCAAACCCTACATTAATTTTTGATTCTAGAATTGAAAAGAACTTTTCGAGCCCCCACTCCTCAATAAGCCACTTAAATCGAGCTTTAGCCTTGCTCTCCCTATTACCATAATCTCTGAATATTTCGACAGCTGCAACGGCCACTTTAAAGGCGCTCTCAGGTCTAATAAATACGCCAATCGGCTTCGCTAGCCTTGGTCCTGGAAGCGACGCCCCAATGCTCCCGCCAACTAAAATTGTGAAGCCAACTATCCCGCTATTTTTAACGGCTACGAAGGCTAAGTCATTTATCTCCGCCCTAACGCAGTCAGCGCCACAACCAGTCATTGCTATTTTAAACTTCCTAGGTAAATTCAGGTACTCCGGGTTTCCAGTAAAAAACCTTGTTAATTCTCTAGCAATCGGATAGCAGTTATATATTTCGTCTCTTTCTATCCCTGAAACTGGACAGCAAATAATGTTCCTCACATCGCCATATCTTGCTCCTGGAAAGCCTTGACCGCACATATCCGTTGTAAGGCCCATTTCATCCATCTTAGAGAAGATTTCTATAGAATCCTCCGCTCTAATCCAATGCAGTTGTATATCCTCTCTGTCAGTTATCTCCGCAACCCCCCTACTGTACTTTAACGCAAGTCTAGCAATTTCCCTAAATTGCTCGGAAGTTAAGATGCCGCCTGGAATCTTGATTCTGACAAAATGTAAAGAACCCTCACCGTCATCGCGCCCAATCGAGTATCGCCCTATAAACTTTTCAACATTTTCTGCCAGCGTCATAGTTTATTTCGCCCTACTTTATTTATATCCTCTACGGACTTCTGATCAATGAAAAATATAACGGTGTTATTATTTAAACTTTACCAAGAAGAAATTACAGATCTATATCGTTAGCATTAACCCCCAAGCCGTCAACTAATATTCTCCTATAGAAGTTGTAGGCTTCATCCTCGCTGTTAACGTTGTCTACTATCATTATTCCGCTCTTTAAAACACTAATAGTTCTATTGTTGATATTGTCGGTAAACGTTATTCCAAGGTTTGCTCTAACTTTTATCTTAAAATCCTTGAGGCTGTCTATTGTCCATGAGAGTTTATTCATGTCTATGTTAAGGTTTCTCCTCGGCACTATAAGGAAGACCCTTTTACCCTCTCTACCGCAGAGCTCCATGATCACTTTCTCCTCAATGGGCTTGGAAGGAGCCCCCTTTAAACCGCACACGGGGCACTTCTCAGCTCTCGAAACACCTATTGTCTCGAATATCATTTCGCTGATATCGCAGTGAAGAAGTTTACTAGCCAACTGAGGCTTCTTTCCAGTAATTATCTTGGTCGCCTCTGAAACTTCTATGCTCGCTATAATGTTGAGGATTGCGGGATGAACCCCAACAACAGCGCATGAAGGAAGCATATCATCGTCTATCCCGCCTTGAAAGCATTCTAAGCATGGTGTTTCACCAGGTATAATAGTGGAGGCACTTCCAAAAGTCATTATGGCGGCGCCGTAGATATATGGCACGCCGATCTTCTGGCAGGCGCGGTTAACTATGTAGCGTGTGCTCATCCGGTCAAGCCCGTCAATAACGACGTTAACATCTCTAATGGCTTCTTCAATAGTGCGGTGGTTTAAGGATATTGGCAGCGGTTCAACCTCTATGTTGGGGTTAAGCTCCTTAAGCCTTATGGCGGCGGCTTCAACCTTTGGGTAGCCTAGGAACTTCACGCTGTAAATATGCTGTCTCTGTAGATTCGATAATTCGACGACATCGTGGTCTACTAGGCGTAGGTGCCCCACTCCCATAGCGGCCAGCTGTAAAGCGGCTGGAGAACCTAATCCGCCTAAGCCGACAATACATACGCTGGCACCTTTAAGCTTAACCTGCCCCTTATAGCCTATATCTGGAAGAACTATTTGTCGAGAATAATATTCTATCTCAGACTCTGAGAGATCTGCTCCTCTTCTACTTTTAGACAAAATTAACCCCTCCCAATTCTAGTCGGGTAAGGAGCGCTTAAAAATGCTCTACAGGAGCAATTCTTTAAGGGCGACTTACCACCATTCTCTTTTCGGTATACATCGTTAATTATAATAATTATGTCCCTCATAACCGAGGACGCCGTTTCTCTACCACCAGCTCCAGGCCCAATTGCCACGTGTTGACCAGAGTGGGCGCAGTCTACTTTCACAGCATTAAGATTGGAGCCTACAGAGAGGGGGTCATCTAGGGGGATTTCCTCCGGAGAGACTTTTACTTCATCATGACTTATAAAGCCTATAAGCCTGATAGTAAAGCCCCTTCTCTTTGCTTCAAGCAGGTCTTCCGGGGTAATCCCTCTTATGCCCTTAATATTAACGTCCCTAAGCGATATCCTAAGTCCCATAATGTAATTCGCTATTATAATGATTTTTGACGCAGTATCTAAACCATCAATATCGTAGGAAATATTCTTTTCAGCATAACCTAACCTTTGCGCCTCAGCTACCGCTTGATCCATTGTTAAATGTCTCTCAGACATGCTCCAGAGAATATAGTTTGTTGTCCCGTTCAAAACCCCTTGAATGGACAGCATCTCGTCCCCACAAAGAAGGTTTCTTATGAAGTCTAGGATGGGTATAGCTCCACCCACAGCACCACTAAACCTTAAAATCATACCCTCCCTCTGCGCTAGGTCTAGGAGGCTGGGAAGAGCTAGGGCAAGCGGGCCCTTATTGGTTGTAACAACATGTTTACCGGATGTTAAAGCCCTCTTAATATGCGTTAACCCTGGCTCACCACTTTCCAAGTTGTTTGATGTAGTCTCTACAACTATGTCTCCATCAATTTCCTCTATAACCTCCATAGCTGAGAGACCTGGTTTGCCTATGAACTTCATGGCTGAGACCGAACCCAAAGACCTCTTAACTTCTAGGGCTCTAGTTAAATCTACCCCTGCTTCTGAGATTACTGCTCCACCACGATCAACTATTGCGACAACCTTAAAATCTAGCCCATATCTATCTTTAAGTGTTCGGCGGCGCAACATGAGGATTTCAGCCAACCCTCGACCTACATTTCCAAATCCTATAAGGATTAAATTAACCATGTTATCCACCCCCAACCGCTGGGATAATTGAGATCTCGTCATTCTCGTTCAGCCTTGTCTCTAATATGCCTGTGAACCTCACGTCTCTCCCGTTCACGTATATGTTGACGAATCTTCTCAGATTCCCTTTTTCATCTAAGATCCTATTTTTAAGATCCTCCCCATACTTGGCGGCAACTTCATCAAGAGTCTCCCTAAGCGTTGAAGCATTAACATAAATTATCTTTTCGCCTGCTATTTTCGCTAATACACCAAACAAGGTTACTTTCACTTTAGCCATATTACATAACGCCTCCCAACCTTGCCAGATTCTTGAGGCTGTTAAAGTTAGGCTCCACCTCAATTATACTCGCAGCGTCTGCCGAGAAAATCTCTAGTGATTTAAAGCCGCTGCCAGTAATACAGCAAACAACCTCTTCATCTTTGCCTATATCGCCTGACTCAATAAGCTTTTTCAGGACGGCTATGGTAACTCCACCAGCTGGTTCAGCAAAAATTCCCTCAGTCTTCGCTAGAAGTCTCATTCCCTCAATTATCTCTTCATCTGTCGCATACTCGGCTAACCCCCCAGACTCTTTAATAGCCCTCAAAGCGTAGACTCCATCGCCTGGATCGCCTATAGCTAGGCTCCTAGCGATAGTTTCAGGCTTCTCAACGGGGAAAATGTCTTCTGAGTTATCCTTAAAGGCTTTAACTATAGGCGAGCAGCCCTCTGGCTGCGCCCCTATTAATCTCGTTTTAAAACCATTGATCAGCTCAAGCTCTCTAAACTGCTTTAGCCCCCTCCATATGGCGCACAGTAGTGCCCCACTCCCCACAGGTATTATGATGTTTTCCGGAGCCCTCCAACCAAGCTGCTCACAAATTTCAAAAACAATAGTTTTCGAGCCTTCAACATAGTATGGCCGCACATTTATGTTCACTATCCCCCAATCAAACTCGTAGGCGGCTTGGGCGGCAAGCCTATTAGCGTCATCATAGGTTCCTTTAACAGCAACTATCTTGGCTCCATAAGCGGCTGCCTGAAGAACCTTACCCCTCTCAGTATTGGATGGAATGAAAACATAACATGGTAATCCAGCGAGAGCTGCATGCGCGGCTGTGGCAGCAGCGAGATTTCCAGTTGAAGCGCAGCCGACAGCTCTAAACCCGAACTCGAGGGATTTTGAGATCGCAACTGTAGCTGGCCTATCCTTGAAGGATCCTGTCGGATTAACAGTATCATTCTTTATGTAAAGTTTTTTCACCCTTAAGGTTTCCGCCAGACGCTTACATTCTTGGAGTGGTGTGAAACCAGCCCCTAAATCAACGATTTTTTTCTCGTCTTCAAGCGGCAATAGCTCGCGATAACGCCATAAAGTCTTACTTCGCGTCTCTATAACGGGCTTGCTGATGTTTATTGAATCTATGTTATAAATGACTTCTAAGGGGCCGAAGCATTCTTCGCACGCATGAATCTTCGCTGGCGGATATTCTCTTCCACATTCTCTACATTTAAGCGCTTTTATGTGACCGTTTTTCTTGAGGGTTTTCACCCTCCATAACAATGTTATAACAATATGATTATAACTGATATTTATACTTTATGTTTAAAATATTCTTATTAGGAATATTTCGCAATTTTTATAAATCCGTTATACCCATAAAATTTTAGGTGTAGTGGGTTGCGATGTCAGGTTTGTGGCAGATTAATTCGAGGAAAGCCGATAATGAGGAAAACATGCTGTATAAATAAGCCCTTCGTCTTTTGCTCCGAAGAATGTATGAAGAAGTGGTTCCAAAGCTGGTTGCGTAGACAAGCGTGAACAAAAAGTTTTTCCTTAACATTATTAGAAAGGTTTTTATATAACGGCGTTATATAATTCGTTCGGTGATTTATGTGCCAAAATTATCCATAATAGTATCCTCGGAAAAATTGGATAAGCTCTTCCCAGCGATAACTTTAGCTGCAACCGCAGCCGCTATGGGTTGGGAGTCAGAGGTATTCTTCACTTTCTGGGGTCTCTTAGCCTTAAAGAAAGGTTATGAGCCAAAAGAAGTGAGCTCAGATTACAAGGGCTATGAAGATGACCTGAGGAGAGCGATTAGCTCCGGAGCTATGCCGAGCTGGCGTGAGATATTAGAGCAGGGCAAGAAGACTGGAAGATTGAAGATCTATGCATGCTCCACAACAATGAACCTTCTCGGAATAAAGGCTGAAGATTTAGTGGAGTATGTAGATAATGTTGTTGGCGCTGCAACGTTTCTAGGCAGAGCGAAAGACTCAGACATCAATCTCTTCATATCTTAACTGGGGGTGGCGTTCTTTGAAGGTCAACTTGATTGTTGATGCTCGATATAAGTCTTGTCCAGGCCCGCTTCTCGCACTAGCTGAGGCGGTTGCAAAGTCTAGTCCGGGTCAGGTAATCATGCTTATGGCAACCGACCCAGCTGCCCCTCAAGATATTAGAGAGTGGGCTTCAAGCGTGGGCCATAAAATTCTAAAAGTTGAAAAAGTCAACGAAGTGTATCAGATATATGTGGAGGTTTCGGGTTGACCTATAGCGATCTATCAAAGTCTATAAGCGAGCTTATTGAGTCGCATGGCATACCGAGGAGAGAGGTCTACTTGGATAATGAGAACTCAGGTTTAATAATTCCGGAAGCCCTAAAAGCCATGGAGGACGCTTATAAGCGGGGTGGTAGGGGGCATCCATCCATAACCCACTTAATGGGCTGGATTAGCTACCAGGCTCTCTATGAGGCTACTTTGAGGA
>JAVZNR010000015.1 GCA_038882715.1 Candidatus Bathyarchaeia archaeon | reverse complement strand
CCAAGTATCTCACCGGTGAAGCCCAGCCTAAAAATTCTCCTTTAAACTCGCCTCTCCACATGCCCATTCCCCTAGTCGGCACAACAGTAAAAGATAGCTCACCATTATCGACGGTTATTACGTCAACCCCATCCGATAGACCCCCGTAGAGTCTGCGCTTATGTATCCGCCAGCCCCCATCTATTCCAAGCTCATCGCCACTTATACTCCAGTTCTCCACATAGGCTCCGCTGTCAACATCCATTAAAACCTTAGAGTAAATGCGCTGTTTCCTCTCAGACATATCCATTTCGGACACCACCATGCTAGAGATTAAACTAATCTTTAAGTCTTCATCTTTATCTGCTTAAACTTTTAATTATTCGCCTCAATTTTCAGGGAAATATTAAAAGCCCGCACGTATGCGGTAGACAAGGATAAATATTCACCTTAAAATATAGGGAAGAGCAAACATAACCGGGGATACGCGATGGATAGCAGAAAAAGAGTTTTAGCGGCGATCAACCTCTCTAAGCCCGACAGAGTACCCTTAATGCACTCGCCTCTGCCAGGAGCTCTCATGAAGTATGGTGAACGATTAATAGAGATTTTCAGGAAATATCCTCATGACTTCGGTCCTACTGAATTCACGGTGCCAAAGCCTGAAGAGCTCCCCGCCGACTATAAGGCTGGCGTCCATAGAGATAGCTGGGGCACAGTATGGGCGTCCACGGTTGATGGAATCCACGGTCAGGTTGTAGACCACCCCATCAAAACCATTGAAGATTATTCAAGATATGAGCTCCCGCGGCCGCAGCGAGACCTAGAGGAATATAGGGTTAGACTAAAGAGGCATGCTGATGATCTCAGGGCTAAAGGCTTCTTCGTAATTCTGGGCTTCGATCCTGGAAATTTCTTCGAGAGGCTTCAATGGCTTAGAGGCTTTAGAAATCTCATGGTTGACTTAATTAAGGGCCGTAAAGAGCTTGAGATCTTCGCGGATAGGCTCTTAGAATACTGTCTCTCCTCCCTCCAAACGGTGCTGGAGGCTAGGCCAGACGCCGTATCTTTCTCGGATGACTGGGGTACTCAAGACAGGCTTATGATAAATCCAAGTTTATGGAGAAGCTTCTTCAAGCCGCGGTATAGAGCTATGTTTAAACTTGTTCACGACCATAACGCATACGTGTATTTCCACAGCGATGGGTATATTATGGACATAATACCCGACTTGATAGAGATTGGGGTGGACGTTTTAAACCCACAGTTCTCGTGCCATAACCTTGAACTGCTGGCGGATAGCGTCAGAGGTAAGGTTTGCATATCAAGCGACATAGATAGACAGCATGTGCTTCCAAGAGGTTCTCCTAAAGATGTGGAAGCCTACGTTAAAATGGTTATAGAGCTCTTCGGATACGGAAACAGCGGGGGGCTAATAGGCCGCGGAGAAGTGAATATAGATGTGCCGCTGGAGAACGTAGAAGCAATGTACAGAGCATTCATGAAATACGGAAGATACAGCTGGCAGAGTTCTCCGTAAACATATATTTATTATTCTTAATGGTGCTCCTTTACATCATTTTTTAAATCCTTAATCTTGCATTTAAAGGCAAAATATTCTCCGCCAAACGGTTTTCTTCTATTCTCACATCTTTCTCTCGGGCAGTATTGGCAAGCAACATATCCTTTTCCTGTGGCGGCTAAAACGCCTGAAACCGACTTTCTCGGCACCATAAGATAGCTAGAAGTTAAGTGAACCCCTATGTTTCTAGGCGGATCCAGAATTCTGAAAAGTACTTCCTGCTGTTCAATGCCAAAGAGTTTACCCGTCCCTGTTCCGGGACCGAAGCTGGTAGCGGAGCCCCCTAAGCCCTTCTCTATAAGGGATCTAACATGCGCAGCGGCTTTTTCCAAGGCATAGTCCCCTATCCTCTCCATGATCCAGGCTTTTAGGATGCTTCCTTTAGCGTTCTCTGATATGTAATTCTCAAGTTTAGGCCCGATTGTCACCGCATACGGGGCAACAGTCTGCTCTATCTTCAACATGTCTGACAAGATTATGCTTTTGAAGGTGTGGCCGCTGCTCAGCGAAACCTCGTCCCCATCAATGGAGACGACTTTAAGAAAGGTGTAAACGGCTTTAGGTTCAATCAACGGGCGGCAAGCCTCTACGAGCCGCGCCACATCTGCTTCCCTCAGCCCCCTCGCATTTGAAGTCCGCATAAACTCTTCCAAGATTAGCTGCACCGGTATTGGGTCTACCACCACCTTCATAGAGACGCCTTCTCTCACAGCCCTTATAGATACCAATGATGGGGCAGCTTAAAAAGATTGATATTTAAAACTCATATAATTAACGGTCTTTAACATCAAACCAATATTGGGGAGACTCCAATAAATACGCTGTTAACTCAAACTTTGTTTAAATTACTGATAAAAATCTATTCCACATCATATTATTGAAGATTGAGGGCAGGCTCATTCACATACTTACTCAACATGTATTTGGTGGGCCGGGAGAGATTTGAACTCTCGACCTTTCGGTTTCTGAACTGTTTACGCCTTTATCAGCCGAACGCTCTAACCAAGCTGAGCTACCGGCCCATATTTCACAGCTATTCTTAATGGTTCCTTCTAATAAGAATTTTTCTTTTTCGGATAAAAGCTTATTTATCTGGTTTTCATCTTGTTTCATCTGGTGCTGATAGAATGTTTAACGTTGGTTTAGGCGAATGGAGGCTTAAGGGCACAACCACTGTGGCGTTTAAATGTATTGACGGGGTAGTCATGGCTACTGACACTAGGGCAACTGTTCTGCCTGGATTTGTTGCTCATAAAAAAGTGAAGAAAGTGTATCAGGTGACCCGTAATGTCGGTATGACTATTGCCGGTGTGCCGGCTGAAGCCATAAACCTGCTCGATATTTTGAGGGCTAATGCTACGCTGTATCAGATACAGCGTAGGAGGCTGATCCCAGTGAAGGTTGTAGCTAGTTTGGCTTCGGTGGTCTTGTTCTCGCAGAGGCTCTTCCCCTACGAGGTTCAAGTAATCATAGGCGGGTACGATGATGAAGGCTACCACCTGTATTCGCTTGACCCATTTGGCAGCGCTATAGAGGATAATATGATCGCGACCGGATCCGGATCGCCGGTAGCGTATGGAGTTTTGGAGAGCGGATATAGGGATGAGATAAGGCTTGAAGAGGGCATAGCGCTTGCCGTGAAAGCCATCAATGCCGCCATCAGAAGAAACGTATTTACGGGCGACGACTTCAACATAGCGACAATAACTATGGAGAACGGGTACGTTGAGCTTTCAGAAGAAGAGAAGAGGAAAATAATCAGCAAAATATTATCTTAAGTTTCTTGAAGAAAGTGCCTGCTCAGTAAATTAAATCTATAAGATCTTTTAGGTTTCTTATCTTCACTAAGTGTTTTTCCCTAATTTTGTCTTCTCGATCCAGCAGTACTGCTTTTAAGCCAGCGTTTAAAGCACCGAAATAGTCTTTCTCCAAACTGTCTCCTACAAACATTGCTTCTTCCGGTTTAATGCTAAGCGCTCTTACAGCGAACATGAATATCTCTGGATCTGGCTTAGGCTTCCCAACCGCATCAATACCAACGGTTACATCAAAGACAACTGGTATTTTTATCCTTTTAAGGATCTCCTCTACATCTTTCTCAAAGGCGTTGGTTACAATACCCGTTTTCAGCCCCATTTCATAAAGCTTCCCTAGTGTTTCCTCAGCGTCCGGGTAGAGCTCTATGTCAGCGTTATCCCACCATTCGTCGACGAGGGCTTTGGCGAGAAAATCGGCATCATCATGTATGTGGAGAGCCTCTAATATTATCCGGTTCCATTTAACCCAAAAATCATAGTATGAAAGGCTATACTCTTCTGGAGCCATGCTTCTCTCGGCTTTCTCGTGCGCTAGAGCTATATCCTCTATGGGTTTGATTCGCCCATGCAATGCTAATATTTTTCCTATGATTTCTGGCGGAGAAGCCGTTTTAATTAGCGTGCCCCCCAGGTCAAAGAGCACGGCCTTTATCACCATTCGGCATCACCGCGAAAGGACGCTTAAGATTAAAAATATTTTTGTGAGAGCCATATGTGTTTATTGTTAACGGGATGATTAAGTGTTGCTGACGTTAATATTGGCTGAGTCGGCGCTGGAAACTATACCTCAGGATCTCTGGGATCACCCCGTGATTAGGCACTTCTCTAAACGCGTAGGAAAGCATCCGAGGCTAATAATTCTCGACAGATCTCACCATCACTACGCCATGAAGGATCTTGAAAATAACATTAAGCGCGGCAGACCCGACATAGTGCACCTCAGCCTACTAGAGGCTTTAGGCTCACCGCTGAACAAGGAAGGGCTTCTAAGGGTCTACGTGCATACGATCAGCGACCACGTGATTCATATTTCCCCAGAGACAAGACTGCCAAAGAATCTTAATCGATTCATAGGGTTAATTGAAGACTTATTTGAGCATGGAAGGGTTCCGCCAAGAGGCAAACCATTATTAACTCTTGAGGCGAAGACCCTGCCAGCGCTCATAAATGAGCTGAAACCAACCTACACAATTATATTTGATAGACCTGGAAAGAACAAAACCTTTGAAGAGGTTGCCTTAAACCTTAAGGGTCAGGAGAAGCCATTGGTGATTGTTGGCGGCTTCCCCCACGGCGAGTTTAGTAAGGCAACTCTAGAGCTGGCGGATGAGGTCGTATGTGTTGATCCTGAAATGCTTGAAGCTTGGACTGTTGTCTCACGTATAATATATGAGTACGAGAGGGCGATAAGTTTGCCTAAAACGCGTTTAGAAAAATGTTCTAGTGCCTAAACCCAACGCCAAACCCTTCTTCCATAGAATATTTCTGGTAGAATGAATAGCCCTGAAAGCGATGCTATTATGGTTACCGCCCAGTCGAATGGGTTGTCTAGCCAAATCGTTCCGAATAGCCCGAAGAATGGCACTAGGATTGTAGCCACCCCGGAAATGAAACATGCTAAAACTAAGAACTTATTGGTTAGAGGGTTGAGTCTAAAGGCTCCGCGCTTCTCTGATCTGCAGTTCCATACAACAAATATCTCTTGGAGAGTTGCTCGTATGAAGGCCATAGTTCTAGCCTGCTCTAGGGTCTCACCTAATATATAGCGTTGCCAATAGAATAAGCCTCCAGTCAAAAGGAACTGAAGCGTAAACGTGACTATTATCGACAGCATCCTGCCATGTAAAATTCCTTCATTCGGATTTCGCGGAGGTCTCTCCATAATATCCTTGTCAGGAGGATCCACCGTTAACGCTAGAGCTGGGCCACCGTCAGTAACCAAGTTTATCCATAGAATCATGCCAGCTGTTAATGGTATCTCTAGTCCTAGTAGGGCGAACGTTCCTATCAGAAATAGCTCATCGAAGTTGCATCTCATTAGGAAGAAGGCGAATTTTCTAATATTATCGTAGATTGCGCGTCCACCCTCAACAGCCTTTACAATCGTCGCGAAGTTGTCGTCGGCTAAAATCATGTCAGCCGCCTCCTTAGTTACGTCTGTGCCAGTTATCCCCATAGCTATGCCTATATCCGCCTGCTTAAGCGCCGGAGCATCATTAACTCCGTCTCCAGTCATAGCTACTATATGACCCTTCTTCTTTAGGGCTTTAACTATCCGCATCTTGTGTTCAGGTGAAACCCGCGCATAGACTTTAACGTTATCAACTATTTTCTCGAATTCTTCATCGCTTATCCTGTCAAGCTCTTCGCCAGTTAAAGCTATATCGCCTTCACGCATAATGCCGATCTCTTTCGCTATCGCTATGGCCGTTAGCTTATGGTCGCCTGTGATCATAACCGTCTTTATTCCAGCTTTCTGGCAGATCTGGTTGGCTATCTTGGTCTCCTCACGCGGCGGATCTATCATCCCAAGCAGTCCAATAAAAATCAGCTTACTCTCAACGACATCATGATTTTTATTATCCTTTAATTGTTCAACATCCATTTCAGTGAGCTCTCTATACGCAACCCCTAGAACCCTTAGAGCCTCGCTTGCCATCTTCTCATTAACGGAGAGAATATCACTTTTATCTTTCTCGCTAAGCCTTTTCGGCTTTCCGTTCTTCAGCACATGTGTACAACGTTGTAAGACTACTTCCGGAGCACCCTTCATGAACGCCACTATATTCCCATTGTTAGACTTATGGATCGTAGTCATCCTCTTTCTCTCAGAGGTAAACGGAACCTCGTAAACGCGTGGATAAATTTTCTCCAGATCCTCCTTCCATAATCCAGCTTTAGCTGCCGCAACAATCAAGGCCCCCTCGGTTGAGTCCCCCATAACGCTCTTACCATCGTACTGGGCGTTTGTGCATAGGGATGCTCCTGTTAAAAGCAGACTTAAACTCGGATGATCTTTAATATCCGTTTTTTCATTTCCCCGTAGAAATTCGCCTTTGGGCTCATAGCCAACTCCGGTAACCTCGATGATCTCTCCATCAACATATATTCTTCGAACGGTCATCTCGCCTTTAGTTAAAGTTCCAGTTTTATCTGAGCATATAACTGTCACCGATCCTAAGGTCTCAGCCGATGAGAGCCTTCTAATTATTGCGTTACGCTTAGCGAGCTCCCTAGCGCCCAGAGCTAAACATACGGTTACGATGGCGGGCAACCCCTCCGGCACCGCTGAGACAGCTAGAGCAACAGCCGTGAAGAACGCGTCCATTAGGTTTCCCCTTCCATGGAAATATATGTCAATGGCTTCCAGCGCGAACACTATTATACAAATTACGACGACTATTATGGCGATTTTCTTAGCAAACTTCTCGAGCTTAATTTTAAGCGGGGTTTCTTCCTCCTCCATCTCCTGAACCAGCTCAGCGATCTTTCCAAACTCGGTTTTCATGCCGGTTGATGTGACAACGGCTTTTCCACGTCCATAAATCACGTGGGTAGCCATGAAAACCATGTTTCGCCTGTCGCCCACCGGGGCGCTTTCCGGAAGGGCGCCGAGGTGCTTTTCGACAGGGGTTGACTCACCGGTTAGAACAGCCTCATTAGTTTTCAACTCAACAGCTTCGATTAACCTCGCGTCGGCGGCTACGCGGTCACCTGTTTCAAGCACCAGTATATCTCCCGGAACAACCTCTTCAGCCGATATTACTACGCTGTGGCCATCGCGTATTACCGTAGCCTTAGGGGCCGTTAGTTTGCGCATCGCTTCAATGGCCTTTTCAGACCTGTACTCTTGAACGAAGCCTACAATGGCGTTTAATATCACTATGGCCCCTATTGTCAGAGCGTCAGCGTAGTCTTCTGTTGTTGGAGGCTCTGGCTTGGCAAAGGCCATAACGATAGATATTATAACGGCCGCGATCAGCATTAAAACGAAAATATCCCTAAACTGGTTTAGAAATATCTTTATGGGGCTTACGCCGCCCTTAGAAATAAGCTTGTTTGGACCATATTCCAGCAGCCTCTTCTTGGCTTCTTCAACGCTAAGACCGTTACGTGAGGTTTTCAGGGCTTCTAAGGCTTCCTCTTCGCTCATAGCGTGCCACGCTTTGTTCAAGCGGGATCTCCTCTCTTGCTTAAGCTGAGATTCACAAAAATGTTATCTGGAAGATATTAATTTTTCTAAGCCTTAAGGCTTAATCGCGCAGTATTATTTTTCAGTGGGCTTGCCTATTTTTAACTATGAGCGGCTTAAATTTGTTTGAGGTGGAATAGCTCATGGTTAGAAGGATAGCTATAGGGGTGGATCTGGGCGGAACAAACGTTAGGGTTGCGCTGGGAGACAGCGATGGACGAATACTGGGGAAAATCGTTGAGAAGACGGAGAAGGGTAGGGGGGCTGAGGGCATAAGCGAACAGATAATTAAAATGATCCGTGCCATTACGGCTGAAAAAGTTAGCTTAAAGGATATTGAGGGCATAGGCATAGGTTCCGCTGGCCCCTTAGACATTAAGAGGGGCGGCTTAATGAAGCCTACAAACCTGCCTTTTGATTTCGTCCCGCTTGTTAAGCCTATAGAGGATGAGTTCGGTTTACCGACAAGACTGCTTAATGATTGTGTTGCAGCCGTTATGGGCGAGAAGTATTTCGGTTTAGGTAAGAGCCATGACAACCTCGTTTACGTGACGATCAGCACCGGTATAGGTGGCGGAGTATACGTTGACGGACACCTATTGATAGGTAAGGACGGAAACGCCCATGAAATCGGGCACTTCACAATAGATTTTGAGGGTCGGCTCTTATGCGGCTGCGGTAGGAGGGGGCATTGGGAAGCCTACTGCTCCGGTAACGGGATACCGAACTACTCTAGGCTGATTATAGAGGAGGAGGGGCTCATGAAGATTGAGGGCAGCCAACTAATAGAAGATATCCGCAGAGAAGGCTATGCGAACTTAACCGCTAAAACCATATATGATTACGCTAAATCCGGAGATGGGGCGGCAAAAAGGATCGTCGAGAGAATCGGTGCTCTGAACGCCATAGGCTTCGCATGCGTTATCGACGCCTACGACCCGTCATTAATAACCGTCGGTGGATCAGTAACACTAAACAACCCCGATTTGGTCATAAACCCAGTTAAACGCCACGTAGATAAGCATGCGAGGAACAGGGTGCCGGAAATCACACTTACACCATTAGGTGAAGACGCTGTGCTCTACGGCGCTATAGCATCAGTTTTCCCTTGGGAAGGTTAAAGCCGCCTACGCTATCGCCGCTTAGCCGGGGATGCGAAGAGAACCATACCTATAATCGCTGTAGCTGAGAGTGTAATGCTATATTTTGCCGCCATAGCGGAGCCTCCTAACTGCCACAATAATCCTACGAGGGAATTAGCCGCTAAAAACGCTGAGCCGACCACCAGATAGTATATGCCGTAAGCTGTCCCCATTAGGTCGCTTCTCTCAGCGTATTTTGGAATTAGGGCCCTTTGAACAGTCTCAAGTATCCCCATGTATAGCCCGAAGAATAAGGCTATCATAAATGCGTGAAGCTGATTTTTGGGCAGCCAATAGATAAGTAGGCATGTTATGAGGAATGTTCCGTAGCCTACTGCGAGAACCCTCTCGCGTCCTACTTTATCTGAGAGTATTCCGGATGGTATAGCGATCAGCGTATGTGTCAGGTTAATGATTAGATAGACCATTGGGATCAACTCGTCAGAAACCCCTGATTCCCTAGCGTTGAGCAGTATAAATGAGAAGTTGAAGGCGCCTAGAGAGAAGACTCCAACTATTAGCAGCAGTAGGATAAACCTTCCTCTAAAGACCTCTCTAAGGTTATTCATCATCCTAAATTTTTCTGAAACCTTACCAAACCTTTCCTGAACCATGAAGACTAGGATTATTAGGGCTATTGAACCGGGTACGAATGAGAGCAGGAAGACCATTCTAACCGATAGGCCTAAAAGGAGAATTATTGACGCCAGCAGAGGCCCAATTATGGCCCCACTCTGGTCTAGGGTTCTATGTATGCCGAAAGCCATACCCCTTTTCTCCTCAGGGACAGAGTCGCCTAGCAGCGCGTCACGCGGCGCTGTCCTAATAGCTTTCCCAACCCTATCGGAGACCCTTATCACCAAAGCATCCAAAACCGATTGCGCAGCAGCGAAGAAAGGCTTAGCGACATTTGAGAGCGCATAACCAATCGCGACAATAATCTTTCTCCTCCTAAGCCTATCTGAGATAAGGCCAGACAAGGCTCTGAGCGTGTAGCTTAAGTTTTCGGCCAACCCTTCAATTAAGCCGAGCGCCGCGGCGCTTGAGCCCGGAAGATCGAGTATAAACGTCGGGAGAAGGCTGAAGACCATTTCGCTTGATACGTCGGTGAAGAGGCTGACTAAACCTAGCGCTATAACATTCCTGAAAAGCCCCTTTTCAGCAGGAGCCTTCTTACTGATTGAAACCATATGTCAGCCTTCATTAGGAAGAGAGCTTTTTAAGATTTAGACGCGCCAATAACATATAAGATTTTACTAAAGGGCAGCACGGCTCTCTGAACTATTCCGTTCAGATGGCTGAACGAATGGTAAAAATCTTATCTTTATGAATTTTTAATTAATTTTTGGGATGGGATTTGAGGGCCATAGTTTATTATGATGTTGGAGATTTTAGGCTTGAGGATATCGCAACCCCTAAGATAGGATTAAAGGAGATCCTCGTGCGCGTTAAAGCATGCGGCATATGTTCAACGGATCTCTACAGGGCTGAATACCGTCGGGCCAAACCTAGATCCGTCTTAGGGCACGAGATCTCTGGAGAGGTTGCGGAGGTAGGCTCTGAAGTCAAGAGGTTTAATGTCGGCGATAGGGTCGCTGTTCTCCATCACGCCCCATGCGGAGCATGCTACTACTGTATGCATGCGCAAGAACCTTTATGCGAACAGTACCGGCGCACAAATGTTGACCCAGGCGGCTTCGCTGAATATATACGTGTTTCATCCGAACTGGTTGAGAAGACCGTTGTCAAAATACCGGAGAAGATGAGTTTTGAGGAAGCCACAATGATCGAGCCGACGGCATGCGCCGTAAGAGCCATCTCGAAAAGCCGTGTTTTACCGGGAGATACGGTTTTAGTTATAGGAGGAGGCCCCCTAGGCTTATTGAACGCTCAGGTGGCTAAAGCCTATGGGGCTACGCAAGTGATCGTCAGCGATCATCATGATTTTCGGGTCAAGATAGCTGAGAAGGTCGGCGTAGATTACGCGTTTAACGCCAAGAAAGTTAATATTGAAGAGACCGTGAGGGAGCTGACCGAGGGACGCGGTGCAGACTTAGTCGTGGTCGCCGTCGCCTCAAGCAGCGCTGTTCAAGAAGGCTTAAAGGCTGTGAGATGGGGTGGAAAAGTATGCGTCTTCGGGGATTTCAGAGATGTTCCTCAGCCGAACCTCGATGTTGATCCAAAGATCATTTTAAGGGATGATGTAACGATACTTGGGAGCTGGGGTTGCGCTCCCTACGATTATTACGCGGCTTTCAATCTAATAAAGTCGGGTCGAATCAAAGTTAAAGAGATGATAACGCATAAGTTTCCTCTGGAACAGTTTAATGAAGCCCTGAAGGTCATTTTGAGCAAGGAATGTATGAGGGTAGTCTTAGAAATCTAAGCAATTTTAACTCTTCCTAAATCAACGCGTGAACGAATAAGACTATGAAAGGCTCCGCCCCATCATTCTTTAAGCCGTGAGGATCCTCGCCTGAAACATATAGCGTTAAGCCTGGTTTAGCCTGAATCTCCTTATCTCCGACAATTATTGTTCCATTTCCAGAGATTACATAATATATTTCCTCGCGATCTGGGTGAGTATGCGGCGGAAAAATTCCGTTCGGCGGTATCTCAAGCAGCCCGAACCCTGTGAACCGCTTGCTTCCCACATTTTTCTGCTCGATGATCCGCTTAATGTTTGAGACGCCTTTTGGGTACGGTGTGAAGGGCACCTTATCTGACTCTATTATAACCCACATTCCCCATCACATGATAAAGATTAATCTTTAGTCTTAAAAAGTTTAGTTATCTATCTTCTCATGAAGAACGGTAATCTCTTTCTCCGAAGAGTCTTCATCATCTTACGCATAAGCATATACTGTTTAAGCAGATCCTTAACATCCTTTTCGCTCGTCCCCGAACCCCTCGCTATACGCCTTATCCTCGAAGCGTTTATTATCTGCGGGTTCTCCCTCTCCTCAGGGGTCATCGACTGAATGATCACACGCCACTTCTCCAAGCGATCTTCAGCTACGCTAATTAGATCATCTGGAACTTCGTAACCTAAACCCGGTATCATTTTAAGAACCCGGCTGAAGGGGCCCATGCTCCTTATAGCCTCAAATTGCTCATACATGTCTAGAAGAGTGAACTTGCCGCTCAATATTGCTTTAACCCTCTTCTCGGGGACTCTCGCTTCAGCCTCTTTAACCTTCTCAACGAGACTCTGTAGGTCGCCCATTCCAAGTAGCCTTCCAACGAAGCGCGGGGGGTCGAAAACCTCTAGATCGTCGATCTTCTCCCCTGTCCCTATGAATTTTATTGGCACCCCTGTGGCTGCGACAGCGGAGAGAGCTCCACCGCCCCTCGCTGAGCCGTCCAGCTTCGTAACTATTATTGATCCGAGAGAGGTTGCTTCATGAAAGGCTTTAGCTTGGACAGCTGCCTGCTGCCCGATTGTTCCATCAATAACCAATATTACCTCATCTGGTTTTATAGCCTCTTGAAGCATTTTCATCTCTTCTACTAGGCTCTTCTCGTCTTTGTGTCTTCCAGCAGTATCGACAATTACGACATCATAGTTTTCAAACTTCTTTAAGCCATCTAACGCCACCTTAACGGGGTTCCTCTCTTTTTCATCGCCGTAAACCGAGACGTTTATTTGCGCGGCCAGCTGACTTAGCTGCGCTAGCGCTCCGGCCCTGAAGGTATCCGCGCATACAAGTGCAACCTTTAAACCCTTTTTCTGGAGGTATCTTGCTAGCTTAGCGGCTGTCGTCGTCTTTCCAGACCCCTGTATTCCCACGAGCATGAGGACGCTTCTCTTCCCCGGGGTAACGTTGAGCGGAACCGCTTTTTCGCCAAGTAAACGAACAATCTCCTCATAGACAACTTTGATGACGTGCTCTTTTCTCGGTATTCCCGAGGGGATTTTCTCCTTTAAGGATCGATCCTCTATCCTTTTCGATAAATCGAGAACAAGTCTAACGTTTACGTCTGCCTGCAGAAGGGCGCGCTGTAAATCGCGTATAAGTTCTTTAACAACGTTCTCGTCTACAGTTGAAGCCCCAAAGAGCTTCTTAAGTGACTCATATAGTGATGAGCCAAGCTTCTCTAAGACCAAACCTCATTCTCCGCTTGGAGCTAATTTATGTTATATTAGGAGTTTATCGTTACGGATAAATCTATCCTCTACTTCAAACTTTAGTTTGAGGTAAAAGCGTATGGCTACTGCTAAGAGAAGCAGTACCATTGATTTGAGAAGCGATACAGTCACCTTGCCAACCGAAGAGATGCTTGAAGCCATAAGAAACGCTGAGCTAGGCGATGACGGCTATAGGGAGGATCCAACGGTTAACAGGCTTGAGGAGATGGCTGCCAAGAAGATGGGTAAAGAGGCCGCCCTGCTTGTTCCAAGCGGAACGATGGCTAACCTAGTATCCCTTATGAGTAATACTAGGAGAGGCGACTGCGTGATCCTAGAGGCTGAGTCACATATATATTGGTATGAGGTTGGCGGTGTATCGGCAATAGCTGGACTACTGCCTTGGCCAATGAAGGGCTATATGGGCGCCCTAGACCCTAAGGATGTTGAAGCGGCCATAAAGCCAAAGAATATACATTTCCCTGAGACAACGCTCGTCTGCATCGAGAACACGCATAATAGGGCTGGTGGCACAATTATTACACCACAGCAGATCGAGGCTTTAAGTAAAGTCACAAAGGAACATGGTTTAAAGCTATACATGGATGGGGCTAGGATATTTAACGCCGCGGTCGCCTTAAAGGTCGATGTTAGAGAATTTACTAGGCACGTGGACAACCTGATGTTCTGTCTTTCTAAGGGGCTTAGCTGCCCCGTCGGCTCGCTAGTTGTCGGAGACAGCGATTTTATTGAAAGGGCTAGGAAGACTAGAAAGATTCTTGGAGGCGGAATGCGGCAAGCTGGAATCATTGCTGCCCCCGGCATAATCGCCCTTGAAAAAATGATAGATAGATTGGAGGAAGACCACGTGAATGCTAGAATTTTAGCCGAGGGGATAGCGAAGATTGATGGGTTATATGTGGATTTAAGGAGGGTTCAAACAAACATTGTATTGGTTGACGTCAGCGGTTTAGGGGTTGACGCAAACACGTTTATTGCCGAACTCAAAAAGCATGGTCTCCTAGCATCGTATCACAGCAAAACAATAGTTAGAATGGTAACGCATTATGGGATTGTGAAGGAGCATATTGAAAAAGCCTTATCCATAATCGAGGATGTAACAAAATATTTGAGGGATCAGGTTAACTCTTAGCTTCCCTTAACGCGCATTATCTTTTTTCTCCCCATTATCTGCCAGTATTCGACTTCAACGCCATTAGCTATCTTAGATCTAATGTCTTCTTCCTGCGGTATAGGTGTCTCAAAAACCTCGTACGTCTCCAGATCCATAAGTTGAACACTATTCGATAGGACAGCTATCACCTGCCCACTCCTCTTCTCAATTATTGGAACATCAACCTTAGCGTCCACCGGCTTCACAAAGCTCCTCTTAACACCATCGAATACGCCAAGCCCCACAACTCTAGCCTTAGCTGAGCCATGCTTTCCAGGCTTGGACTTGGTTATCTCAACTATGTGGCATGGTTCTTCGTCAATAATAACATATTGGCCTTCCTTTAAGTCTCCAACATCAACAGGTCTGCTCATATTCTTCCACCACTCTCTTAATGTTTAATAATTTTTTCTCCTAAATATTTTATGTTTCGTGCGGTGAGAACTTGAATGGAACAGTCGGCATTGTCGCACGTTTAGACCGCGCGGAAGCCCTTGCCCTAGCGCTAAAGATATCGGAGACCTTTGAATCAAACGGTTTTAAAGTGTTTTTCGAATCAGGGTTGGCTGAGAGGAGCGGTAAGCATAGATATGCGAGGCCTCTGGAAGAGATGAGCGTGGATCTGGTGGTTACCATAGGGGGTGACGGAACAATCCTTAAAACGTGTCTTCGTTTACCTAAACCTGAGCCCCCTATACTCGCAATAGATATGGGCGCTAGAGGCTTCCTCACAGAGGTTTCTCCCGAAAAAGCTTTAGAAGCCGTGGATCAATACTTGAGGGGCGCATATCATATTGAATCCTGCAGTAAAATCGCCTGCTTCGTCGGTGAAAATAGGCTTCCCGACGCTTTAAACGAGATCTTTATAACGTTGAGGCACCTTGCAAAAATACTTCATGTCAAGATATGGAGAGATAATGTGGAAGTTGCAGAGTGTAGGGCTGACGGGGTTATAATCGCCTCGCAGGTTGGCTCCACAGCATATTCTTTCTCCAGCGGTGGCCCTATCATTGACCCTGAGGTCAACGCGCTTGTTTTAACCCCAGTCTGCCCGGTGAACCTTATTCGCCCAATAGTCTTCCCCCCAAATTCAAGCATAACTGTTGAGGTTCTTAAGCCGAGAGCCGCTAAGATAGTTATCGACGGAGACTATCAGAAGAACATAGGTGACAGCGAGACAAAAATAACTGCGAGAATATCAGAGAATAAATCTAGGTTTATAAGGTTTAAACCCGATTTTTATAGGCGCCTAAAAGATAGGCTACTATTTCCTAGAGAGGAAGAAACGTGGCCGGAAAGCGTAAAAGCATAGTGCTTGACACCTCGGCTTTTATAGCGGGATTTGACCCGCTGGCTCTCAGCGAAGAAGTATACTCTGTTCCAGAAGTTGGAGACGAGCTGTTGGAGGGATCCATGCCTAAAATACGCTTTGAAACCTCCCTAAATAGTGGAAAACTCAAAGTCATTGAACCTGAAAGCAAATACGTTGAGCATGTCAAGATGATTTCAAGCGAAGTTGGAGACATAAGTTTTCTATCCAAAGCCGATCAATCAGTTTTAGCCCTAGCATTACAGTTAAAGAGTAAGGGGCGAAAAACAGTAATAGCCACAGACGATTACTCGATACAAAATGTCGCGGAGAAAATGGGGCTTGAACACATGTCTCTAGCAAACTTAGGCATACGATATCAGCTACATTGGTTACTCTACTGCCCAGCATGCGGCAAAAAATATCCACCTGACGAAAAAACAATGGTGTGCAGAAACTGTGGAACAGAACTCAAGAGGAAACCTGAGAAAAAAACACTGGTCAAGAAAAGAACATAGCTACTAAGTGTAGAGGCAAAAAAGGAGAAAGCCAAGAAACCTAACCTGCCAAGGGGGGAGATGAGAAGGGGGTTGGCAGGTTAGGTCTCTTGGCTAGGAAGATAAAAATGTCAAGTTTCTTTAATAAATTTTTCTATTTTTAAACAAGGCTTATTTTTGGCTATTTTTATAGTATTTTTCTTTTTTCAGGGCATTTTTTAGGGCTTCGACGGCAAGTATAGCGTTTTTTCTGCTAGAATTTACTCCCATTAGTCCTATGCGCCATATTTTTCCCTTAAGTTCTCCTAGCCCTCCACTTATCGTTATGTTGTATTCCTCGCGGAGCGTTCTTCTCACATTTTCGTCGCTTACGTTTTCCGGAACCTTGATGGCTGTTATTGCAGGGCAGATATAGTTTTTGTCTGTGAAGATTGTTAAGCCCATTTCTTCAATCCCGTTCACCAGCAACCGCATATTCTCCTTGTGTCTCAGCCATCTATTTTCCAGTCCTTCCTCATAAAGTAATCTTAGCCCCTCCCTCAATGCGTAAACAAGCAGTATCGGCGCCGTATGATGATATATCCTATTGTTTTCAATCCAATATTTCTCTATTGTCGATAGGTCAAAGTACCAGCTCTGGACCCTAGTACGCCTATTTCTGATGACGCTCATAGCTCTTTCACTTACAGTTATGGGCGCGAGTCCAGGCGGGCATCCTAAACATTTCTGTGAGGCGCTGTAACATATATCTATGCCCCATTCATCCGCCATAAGCTCGCATCCGCCCAGCGAGGTTACTGCGTCAACAAGTAGTAGAGCATCATATGCATGAGCAATTTTAGATATTTCTTTAAGCGGCTGAAGGACTCCAGTAGACGTTTCTGCGTGAACTATTGCAACTGCTTTGGCGTTAGAGTTCGCTAAAGCCTCTTCAACATCCTCCTTCTCCACTATTTTCCCTAATGGTGCTCTAACCTCTATGCTTCTTCCACCACAACGCTGAACCATATCGCTCATTCTCTCGCCGAAGAAACCGCTGATGCAGACCACCACTTCATCATTTCTTTCAACAATATTGCATATAGCGCTCTCCATGCCGGCTGAACCAGTCCCAGATATCGGGAAAGTTACCTTATTTCCAGTTTTAAACGCATATTTCAGTAGCTCAACAGTCTCGTTCATAACTTCGGAGAAATATGGATCTAAGTGTTCAACTATTGGGAGCGCCAAGACCTTTAAGACTCTAGGATCTATGTTGCTCGGACCAGCGCCCAGAAGCAGCCTTTCAGGGGGCTTCAAATCACCGTAAGCCTTCATGCGCTTCCCCAACTCCTGTTAAAGGTTGGTGAGATCACAAAACTTAGGAAATAATCGTTATGGAAAATATAAGCTTTTTTAGCCCTCGGTAATCGCTATCCTTAAGGGTCAAAGGGGATAGAAGGGCTTAATAGTGGGAAGCATTTATTTGGGATTCTAATAGAACATTTGGGTTGAAGGGCTCTTGATGATGAGAAGAAGGTCTCCACTAAGAGTTTTAATAGTGACAACGGTTTCCCACGTTATGCAGCACATTTACGTCGGTTCATCGGTTCTTTTGCCGCTGATAATCGCGGACCTAAAGTTAAATTATACCGAGTTTGGCATAGCTATGGCGGTTTCATCTCTGCTCGGCGGCTTATCACAAATATTTTTCAGCCTAGCCAGCAGAAGAATCGCGAGGCATGTTCTTCTAGGGCTCGGCAACATTCTACTGGCTTTAGGAACATTCTTAACCGGGTTATCCCGCAGGATGCTGGATTTTCTAAGCGCTAGGCTCCTCTCAAATATTGGTGTTGCACCACAACATCCAATGGGAACAGCGATAGTCAGTGAGAACTTCGATGAGAAAACCCTTGGAAGGGCATTGGGCTTCCACTACGGCTTAGCATACATGGGAAACATAATCGGTCCGGCAATCATGACTTTACTAGCAGCCGTTTTCGGGTGGAGGAACACGCTCTTCATATTCTCTATACCGGCCCTAGCCGTAGGTTTAACTGTGATATGGTATCTTGGAGGTATAAGAAACATGTACGGTAGAAGCATGAGGGTAGAAGATGCAAAGAGCAGTTTAAGGAGGGACGCGCTTACGCTATTGAGAAAGAGGGATGTTACAGCGATACTATCCGCCCAAGCATTGCTTTCAGGCGGAATAGACATAGGCATATTGACAACATATATCCCAATCTTCTTAGCCAGCTTTCTGAACATGGATGTTTATGAGAGAGGCGTGGTTTACACGATCGGGCTTCTAGGCGGGGTTATCGGACCCGTTTTATTAGGCAACTACGCTGGGCGCATAGGATACATTAAAACATCATCAATATCTGCGTTGTTTGCATCCACGCTAACGCTTCTACTGATTCCATATGGTCCGAAAACAAGCAGCATTTTGGTTTCGGCACATCTATTCCTGTTAATGTTTACGAGCTTCTCGCTTCCAACATTACTACAATCGCAGCTTGTTAGGGTTTCCAGCGGCTATGATAGGGATCTGGCCGTCGGAATATTCTTCACCGTGGGCTTCGCATTCGGCTCGCTCTGGACCGGAATTATAGGCTACATGGTGGATAAATACTCTTCTTTTCAACCTGCCCTTCTACTCATGGGGACTCTTGGATTCTTAGCCCCGATTGTACTTACAGCTCAAATTAGGAGAAGCGGATAGAACCCTTCAGCCTCAATAGTTTTCACTTAGCTCCAGCAAAAACCTACGAACCTCATTTTCATGAACAGGGATCTTATATCTTCCATTAATCGAAGCCATTTCGCCTATCCGCTTCGGGAGAACAAACATCAAGGTGCCGCCTTCAACCTTCTTGTCGTAATAAAGCGCTCTAATTAAATCATCTATATTGAAGTCTATTTTGAGGGGTAAACCGAGCGAAAACAGCAACTTATTTTGTCTCTCCCATTCATCAGCTGTCCAAAAACCTTTTTTAACAGCAATCCAGCCGGATATCCTCATGCCAACCGAAACGGCTTCACCGTGCGAACACTTATAGCCGCTGAGCCTCTCAATAGCATGCGCCGGAGTATGCCCGTAATTCAGAATAGATCTTTTATTCTCCTCTAAAGGATCCTCCTCAACAATCTCCTTCTTTATCATGCACGACCTACTTATTATGTGAAGTAGGGCTTCCTCATCAAGATTCCTTATTTTCTCGACATTATGTTCCAGGTACTCGAATAAATCTCGATCCCGGATCACGCCGTACTTAACAACCTCTGCGAGGCCGCTGACATACTCTCTTTTCGGAAGAGTTTTCAGTAGCGACGGATCAATGTAGACTCTTTTAGGTTGATGAAATGAACCTATAAGATTCTTGCCTTCCTCCGTGTCAACAGCCGTCTTGCCGCCTATACTGCTGTCAACCTGCGCCAGCAATGTCGTTGGAACCTGAATGTATGGGATGCCGCGCATGTAGATTGATGCCGTGAAGCCGCCGACATCTCCAACAACCCCTCCCCCTAAAGTAATGATCGCTGATCTCCTATCGATCCTATATTCAAGCAGCTTTTTGACAAGATGGGTAACCGTGTAAATATTTTTAGATTCTTCACCAGCTGGAAAATCTATTAGGCAAGCGTCAATGTTTTCCTCGCTAAATTTTTCTAAAAGCCTCTCGCCATAAACATCTTTTAATGCTGAGTCAGTTATTATCGCATACTTATTTCCTATAGGATTGGCTTTTAAGTCGGCTGGTATATTGTCAAATAGGCCAAAGCCCACGAGAATATCATATGACTCGTCAACAACTCTGCTTAAATTTAATCGTAGAACCCTTATCATCCGCCTTCACGTCTCAAAGCGCCCTACCTATTCTCCATAAACACGTTGAGTTAATAAGTATTTTCAATGCAACAGCGTTGAAACGGACAGCTAAATGCGCTTTGTGCTTAATGTTTATGCTGAAAAGATAATAAATAGATATGCTTAGTAATCTTCCATAGAGTTCAACATGTGAATCTTCTTGCATACATCGATTATCTTTTTAAGTTCTGGGGGAGTTATCATTTGAGGCCCATCTGACAGGGCTTCATTAGGGTTATAGTGAACCTCTATCATCAACCCGTGTGCGCCAGCGGCTATAGCTGCTTTGCTCATTGGATAGATTAGGTCTCTGCGCCCAGTGCCGTGGCTTGGGTCAACTATTATAGGCAGATAGCTTTCCCCTTTTATCACCGGTATGGCGCTTAAATCTAAGCTGTAGCGCGTAAACTGTCGCCCTCTACCAACCGGGATGATGCCTCTTTCACAGAGAATTATATCCTTGTTTCCCTGAGCCGCGGCGCGTTCAGCGAAGGAAAGAAACTCTTCAATGCTTGCCCCAAAGCTCCTCTTTATTAGAATCGGCTTCTTCTGCTTCGCAGCCTCCTCGATTAAGTCTTGGTTATACATGTTTCTCGCCCCTATTTGCAGTATGTCCACATATTTCACGACCAGCTCAACATGCTTCTCGCTTCTAACCTCAGATATCGTTGGCATACCAAATTCCTCGCCAGCCCTAGCCAAATATTCTAAGCCTTCCTCACCTAAACCCTGGAAGGAATGGACCGATGTTCTAGGCTTAAATGCCCCGCCACGCAGGATGTCTGCTCCGGCTTCCCTAACCTCTTTAGCGATTCTGAAAATCTGCTCTTTGCTCTCGATGGCGCATGGCCCAGCAATGAAGATCGGCTTATTCTTCCCGCCGATTTTAACGCCCTTAACCTCTATAACCCTGTCTTCTGGAAAGAAGGATCTGGAGACCAACCTGTATGGTGAAGTAATCCTATAGGCTTTCTCGACGCCGGGCAGCAGAGCCAACCTATCAAAATCCACCTTGTCCTCATCACCTATCAAGCCCAGCAGAGTTTGAAATTCCCCTCTTGAAACATCAACCCTCAAACCATAATTCTCTTCAACAAACTTAATTACACGCCTTATGTCTTCATCACTAGCGCCAGGCTTCATAACGATCGCCATATAACATCAGCCCCAACTTCTTCAGTCAACCGATTTTTAACGGACGAAAATATTTCTTTGGCCAAACAAAAATTTAAATTAATCGATGTAAAACAAGCTTAATAGAAAAAGCATATAATAATGGATGAATGCCGGGGTACCCAAGCCAGGACCAAATAAGGAGACTCCCCTTAGGTTAAGGGGGAGGACTTAAGATCCTCTGGCGTAGGCCCTCGTGGGTTCAAATCCCACCCCCGGCACCAATCCTTTTGCTCATTTTAGGCTTGTTTTTTGGCTGTTTTTGAGTAAGGAGTGAGCTTAATTCTTGCTTTGTTTTTGCCTGGGTTTCTATTTTTCTTTTCGGTTTGAACCCACACTTTAAATATTTCGGTACGCACTATTTTATTGTTGGTGTTTGGTTTGGTTGGTCGGACTGTTGAGGCCGTTTTAAGGGTTCTTTCTGATGGTGTTCCGCGGTCTTATAGGGATATTGTTGCCTCTACTGGTTTGGGTTTGAGGGCTGTTGAGGGCTGCTTATATAGGCTTTGGAGGAGGGGCCTAGTCTTACGGTCTGAGAAGCAGTTCATGGAGTCTGAGCGGGTATTTAAGGGTAGGGCTGGGGTATCGAGAAACCTCAGAAAATATTACCTATATGTTATTGCTCCTAAGGGTTGTGGTGAAGCTATAGTTAACGGTATTAGGTTTGTTGGGTTTACTTCCTCCCGGGCTAGTGGTAGGGCTGAGAGTAAGGCGCAGATAATTTATAGGTTTCTTGAGGAGAATCGTGATAGGGCCTTCTTTGCGCGTGAGGTTGCGGATCTTCTCGCTGATAGGGGGATTAGGCCGCCGGACGTCATGTCTAATGTTAGGAGGCTTGAGCGTAGGGGCCTGGTCTATGTTAGGGGTTATAGGGGTGTGGGGCGCGAGACGCCTTTTAGGGAGGGCTACATTATCACCTGGATCGACCCATCTAAGCCTAGGGAGCAGGCCATATCAGAGGCCTTCGAGAGGACTGAGAGGATCCTTGCAGAGAAGTCTACGCCGATAATTCAGCGCGTCCAGGCAGTTAGGGATGAGGTTATAAAGGCGCTTAAGGTTGGCGATATAGTGAGCCTAGAGTTCCTTAGGGAGAAGCTGGGCTGCTCTGAGTATGAGCTTGAGGGCGCTGTTGAGAGGG
>JAVZNR010000014.1 GCA_038882715.1 Candidatus Bathyarchaeia archaeon | reverse complement strand
TTTCAAAAATAAATTGGTTTTGGCGTAGGGACGTTATAGAAACTTGTTCCTGTTTAAGAAAACATGTATTAGTATGGCTGCGAAGAGAGCCGTGTAGAGGGCCATAG
The DNA here is from genome assembly GCA_038882715.1 of Candidatus Bathyarchaeia archaeon. Classification (NCBI taxonomy): domain Archaea; kingdom Thermoproteati; phylum Candidatus Bathyarchaeota; class Bathyarchaeia (SeqCode); species Bathyarchaeia archaeon. The sequence continues at coordinate 33,139 of JAVZNR010000014.1, read as the reverse complement.
CCAGTAACATTAACGTGCTCATGAGGTCTAAGCCCATATTGAAGAGCATCAGTATCGCGGCTAACGTGATAGAGCCGAATATAAGGCTTATCAGCGACGTAAAGAGCGCCAAGTAGAAAGCCCATCTCCTCATAACTGTTATCCCATAGGAAGTAAGCATATTAAGCGCTCCGATGAGCGCTAAGTGATATGGCATATATTTTGATTGCACCATTACGATCAACAACGCTACGCCCGCAATAAAGCATGAAATTGACATCAAATATAAGCGCTTAGACATTATCGGCTTCTCATTCTTTTCGCCCATTTTGAAACACCGCTGTTTTCAGGGAGTAGATATATGATGCCCAAACGACTTATAAGTATTAACATGGAATTGTAAGACATGAGCTACCTAAATCTGTTTACTTCGATAACAATGTATTTTAGTGGCTATCAGAAGAGCCTCGAAGAATCGAGATACGTTGTATTCGGCGTACCCTTCGACGCCACAAGCACGTATCGTTCAGGAGCTAGGTTTGCGCCAGCAGCTATCAGGGAGGCTTCGCTTAACATAGAAACATACAGCTTTAGGTCTAACGTCGACATTGAGGATTTAGGGCTTCATGACTCTGGGGACTTGCATGTAAGTGGAAATTTGGAGGAAACATTGAAGAGATTGGATCTTGTCTGCCGGGACATAATGGGTTTGGATAAGATTCCCATAATTATTGGCGGCGAACACACCATAACCCTCGGCGCATCTAGAAGCATTGACGGAGAATTCGCGCTGGTTAGCTTTGATGCACATTTAGATTTAAGAGATAAGTACATGGATGAGAGAGTGTGCCACGCCACGTTTATGCGCAGAATACATGAGGAAGTTAAGCCCAAGAGAATCATTGAGGTTGGAACGAGAGCCGTCTGCAAAGAAGAACTTAATTATCTGTCTGAGGCCGACAACATTAAGTACGTGACCTCTCAGAGGATTATAAAGGATAATCTTGAGAACATTTTGCGGGAGATTAGAGGCGCGCTGTCCGACTGCAGCAAAATCTATGTTACGCTTGACATGGATGTTTTAGACCCGGCGTTTGCGCCAGCGGTTCAAAACCCGGAGCCCGAAGGATTATCTATAAGCATGCTTCTAGACATTTTGCTTGGAGTATGCGATCAACGTCTAGTTGCCTTTGACCTCGTCGAGGTGACACCACACTACGACTACGGCATAACAGCCCTACAAGCCGCCAAGATTATATTTGAGGTTCTCTCACATCTACATAGACTGAACTTGGAGAACAGGGGTTGAATTATTTGAGCATCCCTAGGCCGGAGCACCCTAGACCCGACTTCGAGAGAAAGACGTGGATAAACCTTAACGGCGAATGGCAGTTTGAGATAGATAACGCTAAAAGCGGTCTTGAGAAAGGCTGGAGCAGCGGAAAAGATTTCTCAAGAAGAATAATTGTGCCTTTCCCGCCTGAAAGCGCTCTCTCGGGTGTTGGGGAGAAAGACTTCATGGAATCCGTCTGGTATAGGCGATTTTTCAGCGTCCCGGATGAGTGGCTTGATGGCCGCATACTGCTCCACTTTGGCGCGGTAGATTATAAGGCGACTGTTTGGGTTAACGGTCATTTAGCCGGCGCTCATAAAGGTGGATACTCGCCCTTCACATTCGATATAACTGGTCTAGTGAAGCCCGGCGACAACGAGCTAGTCGTCTGGGCCCTAGATGACTGTAGGAGTGGTCTCCAGCCAACTGGTAAACAAAGCCACCGCCTAAAATCTTACGGATGCCTATATACTCGGGTAACGGGTATTTGGCAGACCGTTTGGCTTGAAGCCGTCCCACGCCAATACATAGACTACTTTAAAGTTGTGGCGGAGCCGGGCAGCGGAAGCGTCTTCGTGGAGCTTCATGTTGGGGGTGATGGGGGCAAGTATGCTGTTTCAGCTGAAATATATGATGGGGGCAAAATGGTAGCTGAGGCCCAGACATCCTCATTTAAGCCATTAAGCCACATTTATATGAGTGTTCCGGACGCGCGTTCATGGTCTCCGGAAGACCCATACCTATATAGGCTGCTCCTCAAACTTACCTCCGCAGACGGCTTAACAGACGAGGTCAGCTCTTACGTAGGTTTTCGTGAGATACGAGTATCAAAAAACAAAATTTTATTTAATAATCAAGTGCGCTTCCTAAGGCTCGTTCTAGACCAAGGATATTATCCCGACGGCATTTACACTGCGCCATCAGACGACGCTTTGAGACGCGACATAGAGCTAGCGAAGAACATGGGGTTCGACGGCGCTAGGCTTCATCAAAAGGTCTTTGAGCCGCGCTTCCTTTACTGGGCTGATAGGCTCGGCTATCTTGCGGCCGGAGAGTTTCCGGACTGGGGCGCCGATTTATCTAATGCGTCGGCTAGAGACGCCTTATTAGACGAGTGGATCAGCATTGTTAGGAGAGATTTCAATCACCCATCCATCATCATATGGACACCATTTAATGAGAGATCTATTGACGTAAACGATCATACATGCGTCGAGTTTATTCGAAGGGTTGTGCACTTAACTAAGGTTATTGATCCAACTAGGCTGGTTATCGATTGCAGCGGTTGGACACATGTCAGCGAAGAAATAGACATATATGATGTTCACGACTACGAGCAGAAACCTGAAATATTCAGGAGCCATTACGCGGATCTACCTAAGAAGACTTCAGAGCCTCTCGACCTTAGAGGATCACAAATGAATTTTTTGAGGAACCTGCCCTATAAAGGCCAGCCTTTCATCGTGAGCGAGTACGGTGGGATATGGTGGAACCCATTAGAGGCGAAACCCGGCGAGAGCTGGGGTTACGGCGAAAGGCCTAAAACAATTGAGGAGTACGTTGAGCGGTATAAGGCTTTAACTGAGAGTTTACTCTTCAATAGGGATGTTTCAGGCTTCTGCTATACGCAGCTATACGATATAGAGCAGGAAACGAACGGTCTATACACCTTTGATAGAAGACCGAAAGTGGATCCGAAGATGATATGGGGCATTAATAGGCAGAAGGCCAGCATAGAGGAAGATTCCGCTGTGAGTTAAGGGAAACGTTAATTAGCCGCCGCCCCCAACTATTTGAGGATGATTCCTTATGAGTGCGCCTATACTTGAGGTACGGCATCTAAGCGTCGAGGTTTCCGGAAGAAGAGTACTGAACGACGTAAACCTGCAGATACCTGAGGGCGAAGCCCACGTTTTATTTGGGCCGAATGGGTCTGGGAAAAGCTCGCTGATAATGGCTATCCTGGGTTTTCCAGCATATAAGATTGTTTCGGGAAAGATATTGTTTAAGGGGAAAGATATAACCAGCCTTTCAACCGATGGACGGGTTAGGATGGGTATAGGCGTAGCCTTTCAGAACCCGCCAGCAATAAGAGGTGTAAAGCTCGGCGGGATCTTAAGGCGCATGACGCCAAACGAAGAGAAAATAAATGAGATCCTCAGGAAGGTTAAGCTTCCAAGCAGTTTTCTTGAAAGAGACATAAATCTAGGTTTTTCCGGCGGGGAGATTAAGAAGTCTGAGGTGCTTCAGGTTTTAGCCCAAAACAGCGATTTTCTAATACTTGATGAGCCGGATTCCGGGGTCGATGTTGAAAACCTAAGGATTTTGGGGACGGTGATTAACGAGGCGCTGCAGGGGCGATCCGCCCTGATAATTACGCATCTTGGCGTTATATTGCAGTATATTAACGCTAATGTTGCGCATGTATTGATGAATGGCACAATAGTTTGCTCAGGTCACCCAACAAAGATACTGGGTCAAATATTAAATGAGGGTTACGCGTGGTGTGAGAAATGCCTGAAAGTAAGGACGCTGCGCTGCGAGCTATAAATAAACCGTCAGCGTTCGGGCCGGATCTGGATATAAGCCAGTACTCTAGGCAGCCTAAAAACTGGGAGCCATGTCCAGTATCAAGCCTTCCAAAGGAGATTCTGGAAAGAGCTGTCGAGGTGGGCGTTCTACCAGAGCAGGAGAGCAGGGCTGCAACCTTTTTCCAAATAGATCACTCAGTTATATTTAGAGCCGTCCAGAAGATCTTTGAGGATAAAATTGAAATTATGAGCGCTAAGGAGGCTCTTAGAAAGTATGATTGGTTGAAAGACTATTGGTGGAAGCTCGTGAGCGTTGATACGGATAAGTATACGGCCTTAGCCGAGCTTTACTGGGATCAAGGATATTTTATTAGAATACTTGAAGACCAGAAAGTCATAATACCGCTACAAGCATGCCTATTCATCTCAACCGACAATTTAAACCAGAATGTTCATAACATAATAATCGCTGAACCCGGCTCAGAGGCGCAGATAATAACCGGCTGCACCCTCCACTCCAGCGTTCAACGCGGCCTCCACGTCGGCATAACGGAGTTCTATATTAAGGAGGAAGCAAAACTAACATTCACCATGATTCATAATTGGGCTCAAAATTTCGACTCTAGGCCTAGATCCGGAGCGATGATAGAGGATAACGGCGTGTTCGTGAGCAATTATATGTGCTTCAAGCCCCTTAAGAGCCTACAAATGTATCCAGTAGCGTATTGTAGGGGCGTTAATGCGCGCGCCAGATTCAATACAATAATTTATGGGGTAGGCAACTCATACATCGATGTTGGCTCAAAGATAGTTTTGCAGAACGAGGGCTGCAGGGGCGAGGTGATATCCAGAACCATAGCGGCCGACAAGGCGCAAATATATGCTAGAGGCCTACTGCAGGGAGAGCATAGTGACACAAGAGCCCACTTAGAGTGCAGGGGGCTTCTACTTTCAGATGAAGCCATGATCTACGCTGTGCCGGAGCTTGTGGCTAAGGCTAAAGGCGCTGAGCTGTCGCATGAGGCTGCCGTCGGAAAAATATCTGAAGAACAAATTCAATATTTAATGGCTAGAGGATTCTCAAAAAGCGAGGCCGAGGCCCTAATTGTAAGGGGATTCATGGACGTAAGCATATTCGGGCTGCCAAAAGATCTCGAGGAGGAGATTCAGAGGATGGTTGACATGACAGCTGAACGCGCATTTTAAGTCTCCTATGGGAAGAAGGCTTCGTCTCCCTATCGCTTATTTATTGCTTAATGGGGCCGCATAATTTCACAGGGTTTTTAACCTCAACCTTAAATAAGTGTAGGGTTTAAGATTTAAGATGCTTTAGGCTCTAGAAGAGCGGCAATACGCTTGCTGCGAGGAATATTAGCGATGATCTCAGATTTCCTTAGACGTTTGGACAGGAGGTTTAAAGTTCTACTCTTCTCCATAGGCTTGCAGACATGGTCATCAGGCCTCTCGGCGCAGTACAATCAGCTTTACGCTGTGGCTTTGGGGGCAAACCCCGTAGAGCTGGGTTCGCTTGAAAGTGTGGGCGGGGTGGTTAGCTCAGCTTTCTCGGCCCCTGCAGGTTATCTTATAGACAGGTTTGGCGTTAAGAGGATGCTTCTCCTTGGACTGATTTTCTCAGCGCTCGTCGCCCTCCTCTACGGCTGCGCGTTAAACTGGTGGATGCTGATCCCAGCTATAATTTTGATGAGGATCAGTATGCTTCTCATAATGCCGCTAACCGACATAATAATAGTTGGTGTAACCTCCTCTGGGAGAAGAGCCTTAGCAATGAGCCTCTCACGCGTGATATGGGCTATACCAGCCCTATTCGCCCCATACTTTGCGGCGACAGTTGTATCCATTTTCGGCGGAATAAATTCGGAGGGCATAAGACCCCTCTACTTTATACAGTTAGCCGCCTCCCTAATAGCGGTAACGCTGATCCTAATTATGCTTGAGCCCCTACCAGTCCAAAAAACTTTTTCGCATCACATATCGCTAAAGCTTGACCTCATAAGAGGCTACAGGGATCTTCTGAGAAGCGAGAGATGGCTTAAGCATTGGTTAGCGGCTTTAGCAGTTATGCGTTTAGGAGGCATGTCGGCGCCCTTCATCCCATTATGGATTGTTCAGGTGAAGGGTGCTGACCAGCAGTTTTTAGGGCTAATGGGCACCTTAAGCGTGTTAGCTCAGATCCTGCTGCAGATTCCAATGGGTAGTTTAGCCGACAGAATCGGACGCAAAAAAGTCTTCTTGATCCTCCGCCCCATACTTTACGCTGGAACGTTAATGCTGATATGGGCTCCAAACCACGCGGTTTTAGCCTTGGCTGGAATATTGGGGGCGGTAGGGCTGATGGGGCCAGGTGGGTTGAGCGGAGTTGGCGGCATAAGTTTCATACCATTTATAACCATGTATTGGGAGAATTTTCCGGCCGAGAAGAGGGGGATGGTTCAGGGAATAAGCGGTCTGCTGGATTTCATAGGATCCTTGGCATCTTTGCTTGGCGGTCTTCTCTGGAGCATGGGTTACAGGGAGATGGTTATCATCCTGCCGCTTCTAGCAGACCTCTTGATTCTAGTCCCGGTCTTTATGCGTATACCGGAAGGATTGAACAAAACATAGATTGATGGTCATCATAAAGGTTTCATTTTTGCTTAACTATGTAATCTAAAATTTTTTTCTGCACTCCTCCCTCCTTTAACCCGATAACGTACTCTATTATGTCGTCCACTTTCCTAAACTTTAGATTTAGAAGCTTGCTGAAACCCCAACCAGTGCACTTTATGCTAGAGATTATGGAGGCCGCTATAACGGACTTCATTAAATCATTGGTTTGCTTGTAGGCGGCTAGGAAGGAGCCGCACCACGTGTCTCCGGCGCCAGTAGTATCTATTACTTTCTCAACCGGCATCCTTAAAGCGGGCACAACTTGGATTTCACCATTATCCTTGCTTATTATTGCGCCTAGCTCCCCCAGCGTCACTACAAGCATCCTCGACCTTAAGGTTTTTAGGGCTGCCGAGAGGCTCCTCGTATCTGCGAGAGCCTTCGCCTCAGAGTCATTTAATATGAAGAAATCGGCTTCTTGGGCGACTTCTCTGAGGATCCTTTTATTCTCTCCCCTAATATACCCTATCCAAGTGTTAACGGAGACCTTTGTTTTAGGCTTCTTCTCCCTAATTAATTCCACAATCCTCTTCACTTTAATCGGCGATATGGGCGAAATATGCAGTATGCTCTCTTGACTTAGAGATTCTACCGGTATTAGCGAAGGCGATATTTTGAGGCCAGACCCGTATTTCGCCTCTAAATATTTTGCCTCCCAAGCCTCGTTGTACTTAATGCTGAATCTTGTTGAGGGGGCTTTAGAGACCTTTAAGTAGCGTCTCGAAAACATGTCTAATATGTTTAGAAACGGGTAATCTCTGCCGACAACAGAGATCAAATAGATGTTTTCTAGAAGGGTTTTAGCGGCTACGGCAGCGTACAGCGCAGCTCCACCCGGCTGCACATTTGACCCATTAATGTTCTGAACTCTATCTACTGAAACGTGGCCCACGAAGAATATCCCATCAATCATACTTTACAATCCCACTTGCTCCTCGGTTTTCCAATTCCAAACGGTTTAATCACGCTTTATCTTCACGCGCATAGTTCATTTTCGCCTTCACACAATATTTTCGAGACTTCGAGTAAGCCTTAAAAAGTTACATAACATGGTGATATTGTGGAGAAGCATATTTGAGTGATTGAAAATGTTCTCTGAAAGCAGGATAGATTTAACATATTTGGAAAAACATTCGAAGTCTAGGGATCTATACAGTAGGGCTAAAGCTGTTTTCGCCAGAGGTGTAACGCACGACGCCCGATACTTTGAGCCTATGCCAATCTACTGTTTTAAAGCTAAGGGTTCTAGGAAATGGGATGTTGACGGAAACGAGTACATTGATTATTGGATGGGCCACGGAGCCCTCATATTAGGCCACGCCCACCCAGCCGTGACCAGAGCGGTTATAAATCAGGCTCGAAGAGGAACGCATTTGGGGGCATCCCATGAGCTTGAGATCCAATGGGCTGAGAAAGTAACGCGGCTAATTCCCTGCGCACGCGGCGGGCTAGTTGAGTTCACAAGTTCAGGCACCGAGGCAACCATGATGGCGATACGGATAGCAAGGGCATATACGGGTAAACATAAAATTATAAAGTTTCTATCCCACTTCCACGGCTGGTTTGACTACACTATAATCGATTACAATCCAGATTACTCGCCTCCTCTCTCAGGAGGTTACCCAGCCGGCATTCCGCCAGAAATATGCAAATATACTGTTGCTCTGCCACCAAACAATATTGAGGCTGTTGAGAAAACCATCGAGGGCGGCGACGTCGCGTGCGTCATACTTGAGCCCGGGGGAGCATCTATGGGGCTTATACCGATCAACGAAAAGTTTCTTAGAGACCTAAGAAAAATAACTAAGGATAGCGGCGTCATCCTAATTTTCGACGAGGTCGTCACAGGGTTTAGGGATTCTCCCGGCGGCGCACAGGAGCGTTACGGTGTGACGCCAGACATATCTACGCTAGGTAAAATTCTCGCCGGCGGCTATCCGGGCGGAGCCGTTACTGGGGGTAGGGAGTACTTGAGTATGCTTGAGTTTAGGGTTGAGGGCAGGCGCGACCTAAGGCGGATAAGTCATCCGGGAACATTTAACGCTAACCCGATCTCTGCGGCTGCTGGCAACGCTTGTTTGGGTCTAATACTTGATGGTAAGGTTCACCCGCAGATCAATAGGAAAGGCAATATGTTGAGGCGTGGCCTGAGTGATGCTATTGAAGATAGTCGTGTTGATGGAGTGGTTTGGGGTACAACCCCATCAATAATCTACGTTGGCTTTGGATTTAGTCCGGAAGACCTCAATGTATCGGACATTGAGAGCTACGTGAGGTTCCAGAAGAAAAGGGAGGAAAGCCAGAAGATTATGAGCGTTTTAGAGAAGGCTTTAATAAATAGGGGTATTCATCCAATGGGCTCAAGGTTCATTCTCTCAATCGCGCATACGCGGAGAGACATTGAGACAACAGTAGAGAAGTTTGATGAGGCTTTAAGAGAACTTAAATCTGAGGGGATACTGAGGAGTTAAGCCCATATGTTTACTTAATTCTCCATCATATTTATTGTTGAGATGAAGCGCATGTTAAGCATATAGATACCGCAATGATAATAAGGCTCAAATATTCTCAGCGCTCCACCACTTTTCGTGATTGTAAATGTCGGAATTTAGTAAGGAGTGGGAAGGAAGAGCGGAAGACAACGTAGTGGATAAGATTGTAGGTGCGGTTAAACCGAGCCAGCCGCTTAAATACAAGATTTCGCTGGCCACTAAGCGTATAGACGCGCAGATTCAGGCGCTTGAAGGCGCCATAAACGGCATGAGCCAGAGGGATAAATCCCTTTTCTCCAAGATTGTTGACGCCTACTCAAATCACGATATGAGAAGGGCGACAATGTACGCTAATGAGCTCGCTGAGCTGAGGAAAACCATGAATCTCATGCTTAACGCTAAGCTAGCCCTTGAAAGGGTTTCTCTGCGCCTCAACACGATAACATTTGTCGGCAATGTGGCAGCCGCCATAGCACCGGCTATAGAAATCTTAAAGGACATTCGATCCGGCATAGCAAGCGTTCTTCCAAGCGCCGAGCGAGAAATAGACGCGATAATAGGTGTACTTGATGAAGTGATGATTGAGTCAGGGCAGGTCTCCGGGGTAAGCTTAGGCCTAGAGGCTACAAGCGAAGAGGCGCGGAAGATACTTGAAGAGGCCGCCTTGATTGCTGAGGAGAAAACGAAGGAGAGGTTCCCAGAATTGGTGGCTTCAAAGCCCGCTGAAGCTGAGCGGGAAAAATTCGGCTAAAAACTGATATTGGAGGATGAGCCGCATGGGGCATAGATCTAGGGTGGTGCTCACACTATTAGCTATAGGTATTACAGGATTCATGCTGGGGGCCATCGCCAATATAGTATACTCTAAAGCTTTCCCAGTATTGATTGAGGTCTTCCCGCAAATTTTTTCATCCGAGTGGGCTGCTTGGGGTATTGTGGGCGCAATTCTGGCGATAGTATGCTGCCTCATATATGCTTATCTGCTCTAGCGAATAAGCCAATAGACATGTAAAGCCCAATATTTTTATGTAAAGAATTTAAATGATCGAGTTGTAGAGCGATTGTTTAGTTATATGCTTATATGGATAAATCTTTGTGGACACCACTTCGCATCCGGCATCAATAAACGCATCGTCCGCGATAACCGACACGTTGAGGATTCTAGTTTTCTCGACCTGACTCGAGTTCACTGTAACATGTCTCCCAACTATACTATCCTTTATTTCCGCGCTCTCGCCTATAGCCGATCTATCCATTACCGCTGAATTCTCTATCACGGCGTTTCTGCCAATTCTAACATAGTTATCTATGCATGAGTTAACTATTCTGGCGCCGTCAGATATCTCGCAGTGCCTCCCAATCAGAACCGAGCCCTCAACCTCTATTCTTCCCTCCCTTATCCTCCTTATTATCTCTTCCCTCCTACGTAGAGCCTCCGGGCTCTCACCCTGTATCCATATCCTCTCGCCTTCTGAAATCCTACCCCCAAAGTCTTGCAGAGCCCTTAACTTGCCGTCTAGGATCCCCCTCATAGCCTCTAAATACCTTTCCGGGGTTCCGACATCGTACCAGACCCCGCTTAAAACGTAGCCGTAAACGGGTCGACCTGTCTCTATGAGGTATGGTATGAAGTCGTAGCCGAAATCTAGCCGCTTATTTTTATGCATGATCTCTTGAACCCCGCTTTCCTTAAAGACCTCTTTGACCTCGGGGCTGAATAAGTAGAGCCCGGTGTTAGCTAGGTTTGACGGCGCTTCTTTTGGGCTTGGCTTCTCAACAAACTTTGAGATCCGCAGATCATTATCGATTTTAGCGACCCCGTAGCCAGTTACATCTGAAACTGGCATAAGACCAACCGTTAAAAATGCCTTCTTCTCCTGATGAAACCTAAGCATACTCTCTAAATCTATGTCAAATATGTTGTCTCCCTGAACCGCGAATATAGGGTCTTTAATATCATAGTACTCTATGTTTATGCGGACTGAGTCGGCGCTCCCATAATCATCTATATTGGGCTGATACTTTATGTGAACCCTTGGAGCAATACCATACTTTGCCGAGAAGCCCACGCCCGACTCAAAGTGATCATACAGACTCCTGTAATTCGTGTAGCCTTTAACCCCAAAAATGAAGTTTCTAACACCCTGCTTAGCCAGCGTTAACAGCGATATCTCTACAAGCGGAACATTAACAAGCCTAACGCAGGCCTTAGACACCTCCGCAGTTAATGGTAGCAGCCTTTTCGCCACGCCGCCCACGGGAATTATAACCCTTAATTCTCCCGGAGAGAACGTAGATCCGACCACCATCGTCTCTCACCTACCCTAAGCATTAAAAAATAATGGAAGGTTGAAATCTGATGAGAGCGCTGCTCATCGAGATGCTAGCGCGTCGAGAACTCTCCTCTCAGTTACTATGCCTACAAGTCTACCCTTCCTTGTGACACCCAGCCTCCTTATCTTCTTATCGCGCATAAGAGCCAGAGCGTCTCTCACGGTTTTATCTGCTTCAATCGATATTAGGGGCGAGGACATTATCTCCTCAGCCCGGATTTTATTTGGATCCCTATTGGATCTAGCAATCTTTTCAACTATATCTCTTTCAGTTATTATACCAACGGGATTGCCGCCGCTCATAACTATGACCGCACCAATATTGTTCGTAATCATTTTCTCGATAACCGATGAAACGCTATCCGAGAAGAGCGCGGTAACTGGAGGGCTCCTCATTATGGTTTCAACAGAATCCTTCAATCCCAAAACCCATCACAATTTACTATATGGAAAACTCATTATTTATTTTTATCTCTTCGAGAACATTCTCCGGGCTTTTATAGGTTTTCGCCGGTATACTTGCCAATAATTCTTTAAGCCTAATCTGCCGCCCATCCTCAAACTCGATTAATCTCCAACCGACCTTATCGGCTAAAGAGTTTTTCGTTGCAGGGTAACGTACCCTGCTAATAATGGATTTTATGGAGTTGACGCCGAAGCTCTCATGTAACCGCGGAAAACATCCTTCTTTAATAAATGATACAAATCGTCTAGCGTCCTCAAACATCGATAAATTATTGAAGAGAACATAGACGCTTCTCTCTGAACCCTCGAACCCCTTAACTACCTCATATAAGGCTCGCAGCTCATCGTTCGTGTACTGATAGTAATACATGCGTTCACCCAACCCGTGAAGGCGAAAGTAGGCTACATTAGACACATAGGCCGGCATAAGCCTCAACGGGTCGGTCACATGCGTAACCGCTAGCTCGCTTAAAACATCCCTAAGCCTTTTAAATCCATCTTCGCTCTCCCAAGAAGGCCCACGTGTTTCCCAGACAATTGTGAAGTCTTCGCGGTTTATGCCCTTAAAGAACTCTTTCGCCTCATTGAGGTGATCTACTATGAAGGATGCTGGGGTCTGTATAACTATTATCTTTGCCTCCAGTACGCGGCATATCTGCTTAATTTTCTCAAAGGGTTCAGCGGCCTGATCCACTTTCAGCCTGTATTTGTGGCTTATGTCCTGATGGGCCTTTACGGTGAACTCAAAATCTTTGGGAGCGTTTTTCCGCCACCTGCTAACGGTTATGGGCGATGGATAAGTGTAGAAAGTGCTGTTCAACTCAACTAAGCTGAATGTTTCATAATATTTTTTCTGGGAAACTGGGTAACCGCAACATCCAACCTTAATCATTTCCAGCACCCCACATGCAATTCTTAAATTTCTATTGATAGCCCATCGTACGCGACCTCTATTCCCTCTGGAAGTAGTTTAGCGGTCAACTCGTCATGTAGTAGGAGGCCGTTGTGGGAGAAATGCGTAGCTATAAATATCGTGTCTCTATCAGCAATGCCTTTTAAAACCATTTTCCTCTTCACCTCTATAACCTCCTTTAAACCCATATGATATTTCATCGATGAAGCGGCTCCCATTGTGCAGTCTAGAACAGCTAGATTCAGCCTATAGCCTTCCAGCGCCCTCCAAGTCTCTTCCGGAAACCATCCTGAATCATATCCATGCAGGAAGACCTTGCCTCCAGATTCAAATAGGTAGAGGAAACATGTTTGGTTAGGATCATGATCGGCTAGGAGGGCTGTGACCTTAAACTCCCCCGCTTTTACGGTTTCGAAAGGCCTTAAATCGTGGAGAATTAAGCCTAAATTTGATTGTTCTCCCACAGATCTTGTAATGTACCCTATAACTTCTCGGCTGCCATATACATGTAGATCGCCTCCATCCCGCATATGGGCGAAGGGGGGACGCCTCATAAATAGATCGTCTGAGTGAAGGTGATCGTAGTGCCCATGGGTTATAAAAAGGTATTTGATGTCGGCAAAGTTGAGGTTGTACCGTAGCATGTGTAGGTATGTGTCCGGGGGCCAGTCAACCTTATATGCCCCATTAATGTGAATGGAGCTTCTAGACCGCAGATTCCTTCCGCCAAGAGCCCTAGCCCTCGCGCAAGCATCACATCTGCAGAATATGGCGGGCCAACCTTCAGCCGCACCTGTGCCGAGAAAAAGTATATGCATTTTAAACACCTCAAACATCTAGGTATGTTCGATTAAACCTATATTTTTCTTTAACCATTCATCCGCGTAAAATGTTTAAACAAATTTTCTTCGAAATCTTTTTGAGTAGAAAATGTGGAATTGAGCAGCGTTGAAGAAGAAGAGTGAAGCCCCTATAACGAATGGCGTATAAAACTGCGATACCTGGAAGAAGTGTCCTACCGCGGTTGGCGAGATGGATCTGACAAGAGTTCGAATAGAGTTGCTCACCCCCACCAGCGAGCCCACCGTTGACTCGTCCGCTATCTCCGTCGCGAACGCCTGCCTTAAAGGCATGCCGATCTCGACGAGAACCATGTAAAGTATGAACATCAAGCTTGCGGCGCTAAAGTTTTCAGCAACAGCTAGAAGCAGCGAGCAGAGGCCAGAAGCCGCGCGCACCGCTATTAAAGGCTTTACGTAGCCGAGCCTCGATATTAATAGAGGGGCCACTAAATATAATGGTATTGGCAGAAATCTAGCTAAAGCGTATACTGGCGCTAAATCCTCGGAGCTGGCGCTAAACCTTAGATAGAAGTAGAGGGGGGCTAGAGAAGATACGAAACCCATGGCTAACCCGTCAGTTGATCTAATGAATGAGTAAACGGCTATCTCCCTTAACGCTGAAGGCTCTTTAACGCTGGATGCGGATTTTCGGTTTTCCCCCACCTTTTTCCCACCGCTTACATCTCTAAGCAGAGCTGTTAGAGCTAGGGAAAAAGCGCTTAGTAGGAAACCAGTCCAAAAGAGCCTTATGTGCGCCTCGACATCGCTGAAACCTAAAGCTTCTCTCAAGTATGCTGGCAGAGCGGCGAGCAGAGAGCCTATAGAGGATGCTAGGGCGTTCGTGACAGCTATTAGGCTGAATATATGGGCTCGTTTAACACCATCCCTTTCCCTGTCGGAAATATATCCTGAAACTACAGGTTGACCTGCGCCAGCCCCTTCACCTAAAGCACCTAATCCCTGCGCCACTGTGAGAACCCAGAAATCTTTACTTAGAGCATAAAGTAGGAATCTAATGGCTGCCATAAGGTTGCCTAACGCGAGAAATATTTTTCTACCGTACTTGTCTGAAAGCACCCCGAAAAGAGTGGATTCAACGACGCTTACTCCGAACCCCACGCTCGTTATAATACCTATAGATATAGGGTCAAAACCTATAAGCGCAAGATAGATTGTACGGGTGACTTCTAGGAAGCCTTGAGCAACCCGCCTAAAAACATGCTGAGCATCAGCAGAGCGTAATCCTTATCCAAGTCTTTAAGGCATATCTTGTAAATTTTTTGAAGCCGCATCATTCCGAATCTTTTGTCTAAGCTTAATTTTTAAAGTAACCCATTCTAGAAGGGGTGCCGTAAGGCGGTTAGTCTGCCAAAAGCATTTTCATGATTTTGCAGTAGAGCGCGCTCATCTCGTTTATGGCTTCCTGCAGCTCATTTTTGCCGCTTACAAAGCCAGTTATAGCTATCCAACCATCTTCACTTAAATCTAAACGCGAGCATTTTCCCTGATTTGCAATCCTCTTTAGCTTCTCTATGATTTTTAGCGTCAAGGGGTCGTAATCTCGTGGAAATAATGGTTCGCTCTCAATGTGCGCGCCGTTATCCTCCACATAAAGTTTGAAGGCAAACCTCTCCCCATCAATATTTTTGACGGCTTCTACGATTCGTTCTCCATTGTACATGGGGGTTGAAGCCTTAAATCCCAGCGCTTTAAGCGTTGAGACCACGCCGGAATATGGTTCATAGATCCTGTGAAGTTTAACTGTTGCCTCAGCCCCATCTTCAACCTCCATAAGATCGCTTAGAACGCCCACGTAGGAGCCTAATTGGTACACTAAGCTGTATGGTTGGCTAACCCCATAAAATACGCAGAAGCCCTTCTCCTGAGGCCAATAATATACTCCGCCCGGCTCAACCCTTATTTGGCCGCTTAGACCGGAGACATCTATTTCGATCGGCGTTAGAAAGTAGATTTCCTCCTTCCAGACATTTAAGCTCGTGTTGAACGGTATTTTACCGCGGAGAGCATTCTCAAATCTATCATCTATCTCCATTACGAATGAGGATTCGCCGCAATAAACTTCAAGCATCATAACCCATCAAAGCAAGATTCTCAAGAGACGTATATTAAACTTGCTAAAACCCCTTCAGCCCATAGACTGCGGGGTTCTTCTCCGCAGAGAGGAAAGATTTTAATCTTTCAGGAGCCCTAAGTAAACCACAATAATCGCATGGCGTATGGTGTATCGGCGATGAAATTTTGGGGCAGCCTTTCTTCGAAAATGGTTGAAAAGATCTCTCCACTATATGTGAGGTTATGTGAATTATGCTGCAACCCGTTTACAATGGGTTTACTAAGCCTCTTATGGTTCATTCTTAGGACGGGAACAAAGCCATCAAGAATAACTTATCCTTGCCAAAGGGCAGCTCTAGCGAATATCTACGTCTGGTTGGCAACATACATTTATCCGATTCTACACCTGTTTTACTGGAGGTTCTCTAAGAAAACTAAAACTAATTTAAAGAGGCTCATCCCCATCATAACCCTTGCGATTGTCGGCGTCGGCGTTTCACTGACACTGTGGGGCATATATGAAAACGTTAGGCGAGAGGGGGTTCGGGAAGCAGGGTTAAAAATTGAAGCTAAACTGGCAAAATTCGAACCATCCTCAAGCATCTTCGTTGTAAACGGCACCAGAGGAAATGACGACGGAGTCTTCAAGTTAATTGAGCTGATGGGTAAATGTGGTTTACCTTTTTATAAATCTCCTGAACCCGGTGTGAATAAAGGTCCAAGCGGCTTAATCGCAAGGGATGACGTTGTAATAGTAAAGGTTAATAGCCAGTGGGATGAGAGGGGTGGAACAAACACGGATCTGGTTAAGGCGATTATTCAGGCGATACTCAGCCACCCTGAAGGTTTTATCGGTGAGATAGTTGTGGCGGATAATGGGCAAGCGCAGTATGGTTCATCCGGCAGAGGTGGAAGCCTTGCATGGAGCAGAAATAACGCTGAGAATATTTCGCAGTCGATTCAGAGCGTTGTAGACTTCTTTGCTGGCAGAGGATATAGGGTCTCCACGTATCTTTGGGATTCTATCACCACGAGGAGGGTTAATGAGTACTTTGAGGGCGATATGGATGACGGATACGTGGTTAACGCTACTAGGAACCCTAGAACCGGAATAATGGTTTCATACCCGAAGTTTAAGACCGCTTTCGGCACGTATATAAGTTTCAAGTATGGGGTGTGGGACCCGGCGAACCAAACATATAGCGGCGGGAAGCTTAAGGTGATCAATCTTCCAGTCTTGAAGACCCATAGCATATATGGCGTCACAGCATGCGTAAAGCACTATATGGGCGTTGTCTCAGACAAGCTTACAGCCATGCTTGGCGCTAGGGCACATGACTCCGTGGGCACTGGTGGAATGGGAACACAGATGGTTGAGACAAGGTTTCCAACGTTAAATATAATTGATGCGATATGGGTTAACGCTGTGCCGCGCGGTGGGCCAAGCACCTCTTATAACGAGGCGACGAGAGTCAACATTATAGCTGCGAGCCTAGACCCTGTCGCGTTAGATTACTGGGCTACGAAATATATTCTTCTGGAGGTTGCGAGGCGGAAGGGCTACAGCGGATTAAGCTCAATTGACCCGGACAATACTGAGCGGGGATCGTTTGGCTACTGGCTTAGACTCTCAATGGAAGAAATAAGGAGAGCCGGATACCAGGCAACCGTTGATGAAGACTACATGAGCATCTACGTAATTAGTTTAAGTTAAGGCCAGTTTTTAAACCCTAATTAGAAATATTTGCCTTTAAGAAGAGCGGTATTACCAGCTCTATTGGTTTATCTTTTAAATTTTTCTTTAAATTTACGTGCGCCGGACGGTTGAAAATAGAAGTGTTTGGTGGAGCTTACCTTTTATTGATCTTAGAGTATCCTTAATAAAGAGGGCAAGCTCATTATATTGTCTCAAGAGGGCTACAGATGCTGATATCTGAAATAATCTTGGAGAACTTCATGTCCTACGAGTATGCTAGAGTACCCCTTAAGCCCGGCGTCAACATAATTTGCGGCCCTAACGGCGCAGGTAAATCCTCGATTCTCTTAGGTATATCTGTTGCCCTCGGTCAATCCTACACTGAGCGCTCCAAGAGGCTTAGCGACCTGATAAGGTGGGGTAAGGATATTGGGCGCGTCACCCTAGTCCTAAATAACTCCAGGGTTAAGGGCAAACGCCCAGTTCCAAAAATCAATAAGGATCAAATCTATTTAAGTAGGGTTTTAAGGCGTGATGGAAAGTATTGGTTTGAAATTGACGGTGTCGCGGCTAGTAAAGCCGAAGTTTTAAGGCTTCTCTCCCACTTTAACGTTGATCCAGACAACATGCTTATAATAATGCATCAAGATATGGCTGAGCAATTCATCCTTCTATCTCCTCAAGAGAAGCTTAGGCTTGTGGAGTCAGCCGTTGGGCTTGAATCCTATCGGAAAAACGTTCTGGAGGCGCAGAATAAGCTTAGCAGGATAACTAGTCAAGAGGAGTCGCTTAACAAGATGATTGAATCTGTTGAGCAGACCCTCGCTTACTGGCGTGAGCAGTATGACCGCTATCAAGAGAAAAAGCAGCTCATGCTTAAAAGGCGCTTCTTGGAGCGGGAGCTGGCTTGGGCTGAGGTCGCTAAAAGAGAGGAAGAAGTAAATAAAATGCGGGTTGAGATTGAGGATAAGAGGGCTGAGCTGAAGAAGATCGAGGATGCTATTAGCGAGCATGAAAACTCCATCAAATTGCTTGAAGAGAACATTGCCAACTTAAAGGAAAAGTGGCGGAGCCTTCTTGAGGAGAGAATCTCCCTCGAGAGGGAGAAAGCCCGATACGACATTGACCTTCTTAGGAGCAGAGACATGCTGAGCAGCCTAGAGGAGTTTTTCGGGGAGTGGGAGAGAAGCTTCATGGGTCTCTCTGCTACGGCTCTTAAAAGAGAAGCGACGAATATGGGAGAACTCAGCGAAGCGAAAATCTTTGAGGGTTTAAAGAGCTGGTTTAGCGCGCTTAAGTCTAAGATTGGCGAATTAAGAGACCTCAGCGAGCTGGCCAGCATAAAGCTCGCCAACATAGAGGTTAGCCTTCTAGATGTAAAGGATGAGTTATATAGGGTTGAGAAGAAGGTTGAGGATTCTGTTAACGCTCTCATCGACAATAAGGTCAGCTCAGCCGTCTTAAACTACAAAAGAAGCGAATTGCAGAGCGAACTTCAAGCCTTAAACAGTAGCCTAGATAATTTAATGTTAAGTCTCAATGAAGCCATTAAGAAGGCTGAGGAGAAGGGGCCACGCATAGCTGTTTTAAGGAGCCCCAACGAGATTCTAGATGAGATCCGCATCACGGATGGGCGCCTGCTAGCTATGGCAGAGGTATCCGAGGAAGTTGAAAAAATGTATGAGTCCTACTCTAAACTGTACTTTGAGCTTAAGGAGAAGGCCCGCATAGCCGCTGAAAACCGTGAGAAAACCTTGGAGGAGATCAGGGTTCGCATGGAGGCGTGGAGAAGCGTGATTAAAAATATTTTGGAGAGCGTTAACACGGAGTATCAGAATATTCTCTCTCAGGTTGCTGGCTCAGGTTTCGTGCGCCTAGTGAATGAGGAAGATATTGAAGCCGCTGGCTTAGAGATTTACGTAGGGTTTAAGGGTTCTCAGCCAATACCATTAAACATATATTCTCAGAGCGGCGGGGAGAGGAGCACCGCAACCATGGCTTTTCTATTAGCCCTTCAAAAGCATATAAAGTCCCCGTTCAGAGCCATAGACGAGTACGATGTTCACATGGATCCTAGAAACCGTGAGATAATAGCCAACCTGCTCATATCGGCTGTTAAAAATGAGGGCGCACAGTACCTCGCGATAACCCCAAACCAGATGTTTTTTGAGGGGAAAGAAGCCCACATAATCACGGTTCAGAATATTGATGGTAAATCTCTTATCAGGGAGGTTATTTCGTGAGCTCTATGGCCAGTGTAAAAAGAAAGGAGCTTAAGGAGGCTAGGGAAGATCTACGTAGGATAGTTGATACATGTAGGACTGTTGAGATTAAGGGTTTAGACCCGTATCTCGTTGACGTAGATGATTTGATTAAAACTATAAGAGATTATTTTCCCTTATGGAATGATACCGAAGATCTATGCTTAGACACCGAAGCGTTAAACAGCATAGCTTCAGTTGTTAGGATGCAAGGCGAATGGGTTAAGCGGAGAGCCACAGCGCTTTATAGAGACCCTTTCCTGATAGAGGAGAAAATCCGCGGTCTCCCGATAGACAGGATGGCTGAAATCTTCCTCAGGGTCTGGCGGCCAATAATTGAGCTTGAACAATTAACGCTTAGGGGCTTCCGGGAAGCCTTAAAATATTGGAGCGATCTTCCACCCCTAAACTTGAGGTGGCAAAAGATCGGTTATACTAAAACCGATATGGGTTTTGCGACTAGGGAGGAGATGGTTAAGGAAGGCGTATTATCAGGCGAACCCTTCATGGCTGAGCTCGAAAAAATGTGGCTTGAGTTAAAGGATCTAGCCTCGAAGAATGGAAGGGTTAAGTATTGGGATTTCATAGGTTCAGACACCTATGAGGAGACCGTGAGGAGGGCTTATCTGGCAAGCTTCCTCATAACCTACGGCTACGCGAGGCTGCAGGTACATTTCCTAGAAAACGATATATTTATACTGCCTAACGAGAAACCCTTAAACGAGGGTGAAGGCGAGTTAATATCTTTCCCAATATCCATAAGCTTTGAAGAGTGGGAGAGATGGAGAGAGGAAAGAGGAGCATAGATAGAAAAGCGTACTATGCCTCAAAGATGAGGAAAGCTGCGCAGCTCCTACTTTATAGGAGACACTCTACGCCGGGAGCTAAGGGTTGGGAGCTGAGGAGGCGAATAGGATCCGATTACCCCAAAGTCGTAAACCTTTTAGACGAGTACTTGGCGAAGATGGGGCTCACAGTTAAAATCGTCTTTGAGGAAGCGAACCCGCCTGAAAACCCAACAATCGAGCACTACGATAAGGCGAGGTTCTATGTGACCTTAAGAGACGACTTAACGGTTGAGGAGGCTAAACTGGTTGGATGGCGTATAGATGACTTAGCGGCGCTGTGCGCCTCAATAGCGTACATAATATCTAGGGGCGGGAAAGTGCCTAGGAAGGAGTTAGAGGATTTGTTGAAGGCTAAGATTCCAGATTGGCGGGTTGAAATAGACCTCAGCAAGTTTATTAGGCTTGGATATATGGTTGAGGACGAGAATGGACAGATCTATTTGGGGTGGAGGACGAGGGCCGAAGTCGATCAGAAGAAACTAATAGATTTACTGCTCGAATCAGAAGCAAAAATGTAGATGCCCATTTTAAGCCGTTTTAATTACCGCTGTTTGGCGGCGAAAATTCTTTATACGTGGAAGCTCAGACATATAGGAGAGGTAATCTTAATGTCGATCTGTCCAAGTTGTGGTAGGGAAGTTCCTCCAGAAGCAGCTTTCTGCTCGTATTGCGGGGCAAGTTTAACCGCTGTGCCGCCACCGCCCCCACCGCCACCGCCCGTGATGGTGGAAGTCCCCATATCTTATCAGATTCAGACGGCAACCATATTCTTTGATGAAAAGGCTTCGCGCCTAGAATTAATAGTGAGGATAATATGGAGCTTTCTAGCCGGTCTAGTAGGCTTTGTTTACGGCTTGGCATTCAGTCTCATTATTCTTCTCTACAGTATAGCTGCCGGAATTCTGAATTTCATCAACTTCATTAAAATTCTTATAACCGGGAAGCGCTGGAGAACCGCTTTCAATTGGCAAGCAAAACTCATCGATAGGAGCACAACCTACTCCACTCGCTTATATAATTACTGGATGAGGAGGGCACCGTATTTTGGGCTTATGATCGATAAGAGGCCAACACTAGGAATGGAACCGGCGCCATCCAGAACGCCCGGAGGTACTCCGGCTTAATCATATTGATGCATCTTAACCCTCGCCTCTCCCCTATTTAATTAACTAAGACAGAGTTGTTTCACCTAGGGCAGCGATGGAGGCGAAGCGTCGGGTTTAGGCTAGAAGAAAGGCAGGCCACATTCATCTAAATCTTAGAGTTTCTCTTTAAACCAGCGCATTACCTCGCTCTCCATCTCCAGGGTATATGTGTGGCCCACGTCGTACATAACTAGTTTAAGATCGTCTGGATTATTGCGGTAGTAGGGTTTAAGAGCCTCGTATAGGGGAGCGATGCATTCCTTAGGCACAAGGTTGTCCGCAATTCCCCCCAATAGAAGCAGAGCTGTTGGCGGAAACCTCTCCAAATTATTTAAGGGATCGTATTGCTCGAAAAGCCTTCTAGTCTCCTCATCGGGATTAAGCATCGCCTCCCTTCTAAAGCATTTAAATGGAAGGATATCTATGGAGGCTAGGTTTCTAATTAAATGGGGGAAATTTGCGGCTCCAATGATCGAAGCCGCAGCTCTTATTCTCTTCTCCATTGTTACTGCAACCGATGTTATAAAGCCGCCCATTGAAATCCCCATCAACCCAATCCTTTCTAAGTCAACGAAACTCCTCGACCCCAAGAAATCTATGACCCTGCTAATATCCTTCGCCGTCTCCACGACAGTGGTTAAGAAAGTTTTTGGGAAGTTTTCAGTGAATTTAAACCAGAAATCGGGGTCGAAACGCTCCCCGTGCATCCGCGCATCAATCGCCGCTGAGCAGAAACCTGCATCCGCAAATTTTAGGTACGGCGTCAGCAACCCTTCCTTGCTACCAGTAAATCCGTGGAGACATATTATTGTGGGCATAGGCTCCTCTCGCTCACGGTAAATAATTAAAAGCGGAATCCTTTCATCTCCAACAAGATATTTTTCAACCATGTATTTTCCCTTAATTTCAAGCAACAGCCATACGCTCCAGTAGACATCTTTATAGACATTGTTGATAGCATGCGGCTTATAAAAGTGCGGCGAAAACGGCATAGAGATATAAGCGCTTCAAGGTTAACTTTAAGATGAATTTAGAGTTTAAAGAGCGAGGTGGTATGGTGTGAATTTCAGTTCTGAAGAGTTTTTCGGGCAGTTTAAGAGTAGGCTTAGGAGCGGAGAACCATTGCTGGGCGCCGTCATATCAACCCCTGAACCGGATATCGCGGAGTTTATGAGCACGCTGGGTTTCGACTGGTTCTGGATAGACATGGAGCACTGCCCGCTAGAGATAAAATCGGTGCAGACAATACTGCAGGCTATTCGCGGATCCGGGGTTGCGTCCCTTGTCCGAGTCCCGTGGAACGATCCAGTGTATATAAAAAGGGTTCTCGATCTAGGGCCGGATGGCGTGATAATCCCATGGGTTAACAATAGAGTTGAGGCTGAAAACGCCGTGAAATATTGCATGTATCCGCCGAAGGGGGTTAGAGGATGCGGGCCGAGAAGGCCCACATGGTTTAGAAGTTTTACGGAGTATGTCACGAAATCCGATGAAGAGGTGGTTATAGTCGCCCAGATTGAGACTAAGGAGGCTGTGGAAAAAATTACGGATATAGTTTCCGTTAAAGGCTTAGACGCGACAATAATAGGGCCGGCGGATTTATCGGCTTCATTAGGCTTCCTCGGCCATCCTGAAAACCCTGCTGTTGCCGAGGCGATAAAAACGGTTTTAGAGGCCCATAAGGGAACAAGCGTTACACCCGGCATATTCTCCGGCATAAATAATGTTGGGAAATACCTTGAGATGGGATTCAGGCTTATATGTATTGGAAGCGACCTAGATTTTCTGGCAGCTGGGGTGAGGGAGACTCTAAGAAAGGTTAAGAAAACCTATGCTGGTTAATGCTGGCAGACTTTTAGAAACATTAAAACATGCTTTAACCGAATAGAATGAGACATGCTGTTTTTATTGCATGGTGGCGGCCATGACGAAAATTATTTCTCATCGAACAGTTGTGCGCGATGGATGGCATAACGCATTTACAGACCTATGCTTTTGGCGCGGCGCCTATTGGCTTACCTATCGACGTGGGTCAGCCCATATATCACGTGACGGCGAAATAATCGTTATGCGCTCAGAGGATCTGAAGAGATGGCGGAAGACTGCCCGCTTAAAGACTGTTGGCGATGATAGGGATCCGAAATTATGCGCTGTTGAAGACCGGCTGTATGTTTACTTCGGCACATGGCTTCCTAAACCTGAGGGATGGCTTGACAACTATTATGGCCCCCTTATTTCACACGTGGCTTTTACGGACGATGGATTCAACTGGTCTAACCCGATCCAAGCATATGGGCGGAACTGCTGGTTATGGAGGGTTCGCTATCATTGGGGTCTTTTATTCAGCAGCCTACGGCTGGAGCGACCCAAGAGAAAAACACAGATCCTTCCTAGATTTGCTTGTAAGCGACGACGGCTTAAACTGGAGAAAGCATTCGAGAATCGCGGGGGAGGAGGATAAACCCAATGAGGCAGACCTGCTTTTTCAAGGGGATGGCGAATTATGGTGTATCGCCCGCTCAGGCAGGAGCCCGGATCACAGCCTCTTCTATTACTCTAAGCCGCCATATCTAGAGTGGGGGAGAATAGATTTGAAGATTACAATCCACTGCCCAGTCTTCTGCAAATGCGGCGACAAAATACTTGTTGCGGGACGCAGGCATATGAGCGCTCAATGGATACCGCAAGACACGCCGGCCGGTAACACCGGCATATTCGTCGTCAAGGCGCATGGAGCTGTGGAACCGTTTTTCGCGTTGCCTTCCTGCGGCGACGCAGCGTATCCGGGCTTAATATCCTGCGATCGCGATAGGATCATCATAAGTTATTACTCGCAGCATGCTTATCTGGGCGGCGTGATTGATGGCGATATCTCGGCTCCATTAAACATAGCCGATATATATGTGGCTGAAATAGCTCTTGAATGATCATTAGCGGAGCAATCTCTCTAGGTTTCTGTGAAAAATGTTCTTGTAGGCTTCATCGCCGAGATTCATGTTTCTCAGCAGATTTAGGAGCGAATGGTTTGATGAGAAAAATGCCTCTAAATCCGTGCCGTACAGAAGCTTCGTGTTAAGTTTCTCTAGGAGCCTTTTGCCGAAATCTAGGTCTCTTTGCAGAGCATTGTATCCTGAGAACGCTGATAAATCCCCATATATATTCGGGTAGCTCTCAAGCAGAAGAACGGCTCTTCCAGCCTTCTCAACCGGACCCTGAGGATAACTAGCTTCCTGTGGGACATCAGCAGATATATGCCGCCACCATCCGGGCCCATGCATTATAAAGTTCACGTTATCGAATTTTCTCGCGATCCTCTCAAGCCCCATCAGGTCGGGGTCTAAGGCTCCGTAGGGATCGTTCTCCGAGGCAGCTACGTGAATTAAAACTGGCACCTCGAATTTTGCGCAAATATTGAAGAGCTTCAAGTTTACTCTGTGATCTAAAGGCACCTTGGAGGTATATTCTCCAAAACCCTTGCACCCCATGTCTATGTAGAGTCGTGTCTCCTCCTCGAAGAAGGGTTCTCTAACGTCCAGCGCGCAGAACGGTATAAATTTGTCGGGATGCATTCTATAGGCCTCTAACACGTATTGCGTTGGCATTATTATTGGAGTGTTATTCCAGCTGTAGATTGCCAGTAAAACCGCTCCTGAAGCCTTAGTATCATTGAGGAAGGAGAGTAAAACCTCAAGAGTCACTTTATCCCATTGGGGTGAAAACGGGTTATTTATGTCTATAAAGTTTCCGATATGAGTGTGGCAATCAATAATTCTATACTCTGAAAAACTCTTCTCCATAAGTATTCACACCTTCTCTCTATAGTATCTTGCTACTTTGCTTACCGCCCTAAATATGTCATTAACATCCTCATCATTATAGAACTCATTTATAGGTATCGTAATCAACTCTCTTAGAAACTTCTCAGCATTAGGGCAATCACCCTCCTTATATTCAATCCTCTTACCGTAGCGCGGGCAATCAGATGGGCAACGTGAGGATCCATATGTAACCTGATCTTTAAGCACCCTAAACAAGTAGAGCGGTTTCCTAATGTATCCGAAGCTAGCGGGAACCCCCTCAGCTGAAAGGGCCCTCGCGAACTCCTCAGGGCTCACTTTTAAGACCTCCCTATTAATGGTGAACGGGTAAAGCCAGTAGGAGTGGGCTGACCAAGACGGAACATGAGGTGGATTTATTCCTTCAACCTCACTTAAAAGTTTCGTCAGCATGTCGCCAACCCTTCTCCTCCTAGAGACTATGTCTCTTGCCTTACGCACTTGGGCTAATGCCACGGCTCCTTGCAGCTCAGTCATCCTATAATTCATGGCTAGAAACAAGTATCCTCTATCATCCGCCCTGCCCCTAGGCCAAGCCTTATCGGCGAATAGCCGCGCTCTCTCGGCGAGCTCGCCGCTGCTTGTTATTGTTACCCCACCGTCTCCGCAGGTTATTTGCTTTGACTGTTGGAGACTGAAGCATCCGAGGTCGCCTATTGTTCCAGCAAGCTTCCCCTTATATTCCGCTAGATGCGCTTGGGAGCAGTCTTCGATCAAATATATGCCATGTTCCCTACAGATCTTTGCCAATCGATCCATATCGCCGCATTGCCCGAAGAGGTGTATGGCGATAACCGCTACTGTTCTATCAGTTATCTTTCTTTCAACGTCATCTGGATCTAAACCGTAAGTGTTTAACTCTATGTCGGCGAAAATGGGGATACAATTCTGGTAAAGTATGGGAATTATTGAGCCGATATCGCTTATCGGCCCAGTTATAATCTCAGAGCACGGATCAGGGTTTATCGCTCCCAGAGCCACGTGTATCGACGCTGTCCCAGAAGTGGATGCTATAGCATGTTCAACCCCATAGAGCGCCGCGAACTCTTTTTCAAAGGCAGCTACTTTTGTTCCACCAACCCTATTTAATTGGCCAGACCAGATGACATCTATCAGCTCTTTAAGCTCCTCAGCCCCTACATCCCTCCTGCTTGGAAGCGGCCTAGTTCTAGTTTTAGGACCCCCATTTATAGCCAATTCTTCCATAATGTTCGCCCAGAAATCTTTTGTTAGACTACGTATTTTAGCCTTTTATCCTCATCAGCATCCTAAGACTCCTCCCCTGAGAAAAACAATTATAAGATTTTTGGTAAACAATGTGATAGGTGCGGTTTATGGATGAGAAGCCTTGGTGGCGTAAACCTTTAACAATAGCGGATCTAAGCATATCTGGCGCCGACGAGGTTCTAGCCGCCGACCCCGCGAAGATAGCTGATGTTAAGAAAAGCCTTGGCTTTAACGCCGAGCATCTAACTTGCAGCGACATTTATGGCGGTGAGAAGGGCATATTTTACTTTAAGACTAGAATCGCGAGGAATGTTCCACGAGACTTCTTCAGCGAGTATCTGCCAGAAGCCCATAAAAGAGGGATTAAAGTCTTAGCCTACTATAATGTGCACTGGATAAACGTTGAGTTCGGCAAAGAACATCCGGAATGGTTGCAGGTTGACGTAGAGGGGAGAATTATAAGCGACCTGTATGGTTCAGGAAACGCTCCATGCGTAAACTCCCCGTGGAGAGAATGGTCTCTTCAAGGGATAAGGGATCTCGCGTCATACGATATAGATGGAATATTTCTAGACGGCCCCATATTCGCTCCCAGAGCATGTTACTGCGAAAGCTGCCGGGAAAAATTTAAGCGTAAATATGGGCTTGACCTTCCGAGAGAAGAAGATTGGGGAAAAACTGTTTGGAGGGACTTCATAGAATTTAGGTACGATAGCATAGCTGAGTATCTTAGAGACGCTGAAAGAACCCTTAAGGAAATTAAGCCAAAATCTATAATTTACATGAATTCCACTGGTTTGTGGCCGGGTTGGACTGCTGCTAGAGACAATAGGCGACTAATCAGATACCAAGATATTCTTGGGGCTGAGGGAGGCTTCCTCTACTATGATTTGAGAAGAGCACCGCTATGGAAAGCCGGCATGACAGCTAAGCTCCTTGAGACTCAAGCTGAGGGCAAGCCGACAGTGGTGTTTATAGCGGGCGCTAACAAGGGTTGGGACGAGTACCTCCTAACGCCAACCGAAACCAAACTACTTTACGCAGACTCAATAGCTAACGGAGCAAACCCATGGTACGGGATACCTTGGTATCTAAGCGACAAACCCGGTGCATTAGCTGCCGGAGAAATGAACAGATTTATAATTGAAAACTCCGAGTACCTGGAGGAAACGATTCCTGTAGCAAACGTTGCCCTTTTCTGGTCTAGCAAATCGGCTGACTTCTATAGGCCTGAAGCCCCAGCCATGGACTTTACCCCGCAGAGAGAAGAGTCTGTTAAAAGGGAGCCGGCTGGAAGCTTCTATGAAGGCTTCTTGGGGTGCTATGAGATTCTCGTTAGATCCCATATACCCTTCAACGTTCTGGATGAGGATGCCATAAGGCCTGAAGTTCTGCGCAATTACGGCTTACTTGTAGCCCCCAACTGCGCGTGTCTTAGCAAGGATAAGGCTGAGATTATCAAGAAATATGTTGAAAACGGTGGTTGTTTGATCGCCAGCTTCGAGACTTCAAGATATGATGAATATGGTGATTTGCTCGAAGAATTTGAGCTAGCTGATGTATTTGGGGTGAACGTGGGTAGAGGGGTCTTCGGCCCCTTAAACATCGACTACATGTCTGTTGTATCAGACCACCCGATCGCCGATGGTTTGAGCGCTAGACTGCTTCCGTGTCCAACCTATGGGATTGAGGTTTCGCCTACAACGTCAAAGGCTATATGTATGTACCATGAAAAGATGGCTGCCAGATACATGAGGCTCCCGCAGCTTTCTAAAAACCCCGCTATTCTGGTAAACGAGTACGGGAGGGGTCGCTGCCTCTATATTGCGGGAAACTTTTTCGAACACTACTATAACTATCATAATCCGGATTATAGAAGAATCATCCATAACTCCGTCAGATGGATGGCTAAAACTCTAGTAACCCTCGAAAACTGCCCCAGCAGCGTCGAGGTCACCCTTAGATACCAGCCTAAAAAAGATAGGTTAATTGTCCACCTCGTCAACTT
This sequence comes from Candidatus Bathyarchaeia archaeon, assembly GCA_038882715.1. Lineage (NCBI taxonomy): Archaea > Thermoproteati > Candidatus Bathyarchaeota > Bathyarchaeia (SeqCode) > Bathyarchaeia archaeon. The sequence continues at coordinate 4,490 of JAVZNR010000014.1, read as the reverse complement.
TACCGGCGAAATGACCAGACCAATAGAATCCCCAATCGCCTTGAAAGACATTAAGGTCGCTCTCCACGGCTTTAGGAAGTATAGGAGCGCTAAAGCACTTCGGTTAAATCAGAGCCTAAATCTAGAAGAAAGCAATGATACTCTAAACTTTACGATTCCATTCATCCAAGAATACGAAGCCATCGTTCTAGAATAGTGAGGGCTCCCGCCATATTCGCCATGTAGAAATGGCTGGAAACTATTGAATTGGATACACGCCGTATTCTCTAACCGCTTCATATAACGCTATTACGTTTTCCACCGGAACCCTAGGCTGAACATTATGTATGGCGGCGAAGACGAAACCGCCTTTAGGGGCAAAGATCTTTATCCGCTCACGCACCTCTCCCCTCACCTGAACTGGTGTGCCGAAGGGCAGGGTTCTCTGCGTATCCACTCCGCCTCCCCAGAAAACCATCTTGTCTCCATATTTTGCTTTAAGCCTGCGTGGATCCATGTTTGCCGCCGACGTTTGAACCGGGTTTAAAATGTCGAACCCCGCCTCAATAAAATCCGCTATCAGCGGCTCTATTGAACCGCAAGAGTGTATGAAAGTTTTCCATTCAGTGTTCTCATGTATCCACTCGTTGACGCGTTTATGAAAGGGCATATACAGTTTCCTGTAGGTTTCCCTTGACATAAGAGGCCCATTCTGCCCTCCAAAATCGGTTCCGCTGACGAAAACCACTTGAACCCTGTTCTTAACGACCCTATAGATCTTTCTCAGGTTTTCTAAGGCGACCTCGCATTGAAGCTCAAAAACCTTGTAAATGTAGTCTGGGCGCCTAACATGGCACATATACCACTCCTTAACCCCCCTAACGCCCTTAGGATACTTTAATTGTAGACCGGGGACGAGGGCTATGTCCCCGAAACTCGTTCCGCCGAAATTAGCAAATATGGCCTTATCGGTTTCATTATATAGCCGCTCAGTCTCACGCCTATAGTATTCAAGCTCCTCGCCTGAGATTGAACTGAACTCTTCAACGTTCTCCTTGGGATCAAGCCTACCCCAATCTATAGGCTTTTCCTGCCGATCCAAGGCGTCAAAGTAGAACCCGCCCTTAGGCATACGGGCGCATGGAGGGACGCCGCGGTCTCCTTGCGGATACATTAAAATGTTTCCCTCATGGTCAGGCTCAGTATTAAATTTCTCGGGCACAAGCACAGGCGTACCATCAAAAAGCCTCCAAGGCTTCCAGTTCTCGTTCTTAAAGCCGAAGAAGTTTACATGGCTGCTTAAACAGGCAACGTCAATGCCTAATGCATCCCAGAGATCAGGCTTAATCTCACCCAACATCTGAAAAGGCTCCACAACCTTAACTGGAGCGCCGGGCGTATCTAAACCAAAAGCCTGCCGCAACGCATAAACAGTGCTAACATGCATACCAGTCACAGCGCTGCCTCCAAGGTCAAGGGGAACCCTATCCGGCTCCTCATGATTTAATGCAAGAGTCACGCGCTCCCTCGAATTCATAGGCTTTCATCTCCCTCAATATTCTTCTATTTCAAGAATATTAATTCAGCTATCGAAAAACATTTAGCACCAAGTAACCCAGTGATGAAGAGTCTTGATCAGAAGCGTCTGTTTGTTTTCTCAGATAAAGTAAGGCATATATTTTGTCGAACCGCAATGGTATTTAGGCAGGGTTAGCTATGGAGATTAGTGATCTTAAGGCTAAGATTTTTAAATTGCTTCGCGAGGACTTAGAGCTACATTATATTGTGGCATAGCGGCACGAAGAGTTGGCTAAGCTTAGAGCCGATATGGCTTAGGGCTTTAAACCTTCTCAGGAGGTATATCGATGACTTGGGCGCTAGGTGGGGCATGATGAGTGAGCAAGAGTTTAGAGACGGATTCAAGGATTCAAGGGTCTTCATCGAGAGGAAGTTCGGCTTTAAGATTGAGAAGTGGGTTAGATGGGATAATGAGGGCTATGTCTCTGGTTCGTTCGCTATCTGAGACATAAGTAAGGGTTCAGACATGATATTCTTATTATCGCGGATTTTAAGGAGAGTTTCCTCGTCTAGATAAAACTCTTATGAAATTAAATACCTTAGAGAAACCGCTTCATAATAGAGGTTATGGAAAAAGGAGAGTATATATGTTTCCTAAAAATTTTAGATGAGAATTACGTCATCTTTTAAGTCAGCGAAGTGCTTATCCCCGGTCACAACTTTTGCATTTCCCTTTCTGGCTGTGGCAAGTATAATTGAGTCTGATAAACCCCAATCTCTCACAATCTTCCTTCTTTCAACATCTATCTCTCCAGCAAATTTCGCTATGTCCATAGTTAGCTCCACAATGAGCGTTGAAGTTCTTATAAAGTCCAGCTTTTCCTCCCTTCCCTCCATTGTCTCCCTCCCCTCAAAAATCTCATTTAGCAATTTCCTACTAATCTCTGCAATAACTATTGTTGGTGTGGCGGAATTCTCCCCTTCAATATATGGTCTTGCTAGAGAGCCCCTAGATGAGCCCCTAAAATATTCGATCCAAGCATAAGAGTCTATTATGAAGTCATAGCTCATGAAACTCCGCTTCCTCCTCCTCGCTGAAAGGTGTCAGCCTAGGGTTTGAGCCGAATAAGGAGACCTTAACCCCATACTTCTCCCTTAAAATAGCCCTTATAACTTCATCATAAGTTTTGGCATTCATCCTCCTCATGAGATCCTTCAATAACTGAACGGTCTTTCTGCTCAACTGAATGGTTGTCTTCATAGTAATAACTATAACTATAACTATAATTTAACCTTTTATCCCCCTATCCATGAGGAGGATGAATACAATCATCTACCATTTTTAACTGAGGCTGTGAGAGAAGTTCTTGTGGGGGCTTAAGTATACATTTTCGGCTCGGCTTTGGAGGATAATTTAACGGTTGACAGCGATGTAGGAGCGCTCATTATCATGGATTATCTGCTGAGAAGCGGCTTAGAGAGGGTTAGGCTAATCGATAGAATATGGAAGGCTATAGAGAAGAGAAGAATCTCAATATGTTATCACTTCGAAATACAACTCATAACAAGAGAAGAACCAAAGCTCCTTGAGAAAAAAAGGCTTCCTAAAAATCCTATGAATAATTGGCGTATTAGGGAGGAGGGATATTATCTTTATAATAGGTGGAATAAGATTAGATTAGTGGTGGTGCGGCAAGCTTAAATTCTAAATTAATGGAATGATTATTTGGGGCTAAGCTTAATGGTTTCGAGGGCTGGGGACTGGCTTAGGCAGGCTATAAGAGACTATGAGCATGCTAAGAGGTCGCTTGAGGCTGGCGATTATGAGTGGGCTTGCTTTGCATCGCATCAGGCGGCTGAAAAGGCTGTTAAAGCGCTGTATCAGGCGGTTAATATTGAGGTTTGGGGGCACTCAGTCAGCAGGATGCTCGAAAGCCTACCGGAAAACCTTAAGCCGCCGGCTGAAATGATTGATATGGCTAAGGAGCTGGATAGGCACTATATTCCATCGAGATACCCAAACTTCCATCCAGAGGGCGCGCCGCTAGATTACTACACGAGGACGGATGCGGAAAGAGCCATAAAATATGCTGGTGAAATAATTGGGTTCGTCAGAAGTAAGATTCTTCAAACTCAACTATGAAGCAGTAATAAATGAGCTTAGGGAATATGCCAAAAAAGCCCTAGAGAAAGGGGCTCTTTCAGTTATATTGGTTGGATCGCTGGCGAGAGGAGATTATACAGCCTTCTCAGATGCGGACATAATAATCATAGTAGAGGAGAGCAGCGAGAGGCCAATGGATAGAATCGCTAAATTCATGGAGACAAAGACATCGGTAGATGTGGATGTAAGAGTCTACACCCTAGAAGAGATCGAGAACATGATGGGATGCGGAAGCAGAATAATACATGAAATAGCCGAATACGGAATAATACTCGGAGGAAAACAAGAAATCATCAGGCGGATTAAAAAGGCAATAAAGCAAAAATCTCCCAAAAAACTCTTCAAAAATAAACTTTAAATCACGCTTCCCCCATATCTTTGGCATATCACTAGTCTCATTGATAAGGCAACTAGCGTCTCTAATTATGCTCAACGAGAATGTCGATAATATTTTATATCGCCAAAAATAAGTATTTTAGGCGACGCTATGGAAACTGTGGAGAGTTTAGATACATTTGACACTATAGTTACCAGAGATGTTTATAAACCGATAGATCTCTTCTATTTTGTTGGTAAGGCTCTTCAAAGAAGCAGAGTCCTCAAAATTGATCCCTTTAATTTTCAAAAATTTAGAATTGAAGCTGAGAGATTAGCCAGGATTAAGTCCGTTCATGAAGATGTCACCTTAGATGAGATCTATAATATTTTATCAACGATTCTAAGTTTGGACAAAGATTCAGCTAAAATTTTAAAGGAAAAGGAGATTCGGCTAGAAAAAGAATCTTTGGTTCCGATTTTAGAAAATTTTGGGAAGATATCCGAAAAACTA